>JBPCWJ010000353.1:0-4758 GCA_051009635.1 Rhizobiaceae bacterium | reverse complement strand
CTTCCAGCTCCTTCAACAACCGCACATAATATTTCAGATCGTATTTCGGCCTCGCACTGTCTGCCAGATCGCCGGTATAGCAGATCGTACCCTCACAGATCTTTCCACTTTCAACAACGGCGTCCATGGAGACGCGCATATTCTCGACCCAGTTTAGGCAGTCAAACACCCTGAACACATCAACACCGGCATCGGCAGCCTGTTTGACAAAATAGCGGACAACATTGTCTGGGTAGTTCTTGTAACCAACGCCGTTGGAGCCGCGAAGCAGCATTTGGGTCAGCAGGTTGGGCGCTCTCTCCCGGATTTGCTCCAGCCGTTCCCACGGATCTTCCGTCAGGAAACGCATGGCAACATCGAAGGTAGCCCCACCCCAGCATTCCAGGCTGAACAATCCGCCCAACCCTCTTGCATAGGCCTCGGCGATACCGACAATATTATGGGTGCGCATCCTGGTCGCCAGAAGGGATTGATGACCGTCCCGCATGGTTGTGTCAGTGACCATCACCTGTTTTTGTTCACGCACCCATTGGGCAAATTTCTCCGCACCAAGTTCCTCGAATTTCTGGCGGGTGCCGGGCTGGATGTCCTTGTCAAACTTCGGAACCACCGGCTGAACCGCATCTGCTGGCGGCAATGCCCGCCCCCGCGCTTCAGGGTGACCATTAACCGTTACATCAGCGATGTAATTCAGGAGTTTGGTGGCACGATCCTGGCGCTTGACTGATTCGAACAGCTCCGGCGTATTGTCGATAAATTTGGTCGTGTAGCTGTTATCGAGAAACTTCTCGTGGCCGACAATTGCCTCCAGAAAGGTAAGATTGGTCGCAACACCGCGAATTCGGAATTCCCGCAGGGCACGATCCATGCGGCGTATTGCTTCTTCCGGTGTCGGCGCCCAGGCTGTGATCTTTTCCAGAAGCGGATCATAAAACCTTGTTATTACCGCACCTGAATAGGCTGTTCCGCCATCCAGCCTGATTCCGAAGCCGGTTGCTCCCCGGTATGCAGTTATGCGCCCGTAATCGGGTATGAATTCCTGTTCGGGATCTTCTGTCGTAATCCGGCACTGCAGCGCATGACCATTCAGCCGGATGTCGCTTTGCGCCGGTACACCTGATGCCGGGTCACCGATTTTCTCGCCATCCATAATGTGGATTTGCGCCTTTACGATGTCGATGCCGGTAACTTCCTCGGTTACCGTATGCTCAACCTGGATTCGCGGATTGACCTCAATGAAATAAAACTCGCCGGTGTCAGCGTCCATGAGGAATTCAATCGTTCCCGCGCCAACATAATCGGTCGCTGCCGCCAGTTTCAGCCCGTAGCATGCAAGTTCGGCTCGTTGACTATCATCCAGATAGGGTGCAGGCGCTCTTTCAACGACTTTCTGGTTTCTACGCTGGACCGAGCAATCGCGTTCAAACAGGTGGACCTGATTACCATGCTTGTCGCCCAATATCTGAACTTCGACATGCCGGGCGCGCTCAACAAGTTTTTCCAGATATAATTCGTCTTTGCCGAACGCCGCGCGTGCTTCGCGCCGCGCTTCATTGACTTCCCGCTCGAGATCATTCTCCGAACGGATGACACGCATACCGCGCCCGCCGCCGCCCCAGGATGCCTTGAGCATGAGGGGGTAGCCTATGTCACCCGCCATCTTCGCAATTTCCGCCGTATCGTCCGGCAGCGGATCGGTGGCAGGCACAACCGGCACATCAATCTCGAGCGCCAGATTCCGCGCCGCAACCTTGTTACCCAGCCTGCGCATCGTATCTGCAGTTGGTCCGATGAACACCAGCCCGTTTGCTTCACAGGCATCCACAAATTCAGGGCTTTCCGATAACAGGCCATATCCGGGATGGATTGCGTCAGCCCCTGAAAGTTTGGCAACTCTTAGAATCTCTTCAATAGACAGATAGGATTCAATTGGCCCAAGGTCTTTGGGCAAATGCGATCCCCTGCCAATCTGATAGGCTTCATCAGCCTTGAAACGATGGAGGGCAAGCTTGTCCTCTTCTGCCCACACCGCGACTGTCTTTATTCCAAGTTCATTGGCAGCACGAAAAATCCGGATCGCAATTTCAGACCGGTTTGCAACAAGAATTTTTTTAATCAATGGAATTATCCTGCGAAAATGAATATTGCGGCGCAACAAATATCCTTTATCATCAACCTAATGCAAGTTGGTACATTGTTTTATGATTGATAACCAAGTTTTTGTGGTGACTGGATTATTGCATTGCACTCGATTAAGGTTATTTGAAATGCTCGGATCGGAACGGTGACATGGCAGCAAAAGATCAAGCTACAGTCATAAAGAAATATGCAAACCGGCGACTCTATAATACCGGCACCAGCACTTATGTGACATTGGAAGATCTGGCGCAAATGGTAAAGGACGGCGAGGACTTCGTCGTGAATGATGCCAAAACCGGTGAAAACATCACGCGCTCGGTCCTGACCCAGATCATATTCGACCAGGAGGCAAAGGAAGGCCAGAACCTTTTGCCCATTACATTTCTGCGGCAATTGATCGGTTTTTATGGTGATTCCATGCAATCCATGGTGCCCAGCTATCTTGAGCATTCAATGAATTCCTTCGCCCGTGAGCAGGACAAGATTCGCGAACAGATGACCGAGGCGCTTGGTGGTATGGGCATGGGTGCAATGGAGGAACATGTGCGCAACAACATGGAAATGTTCCAGAAAGCCATGACCATGTTCATGCCATTTGCTGCGCAGCAGAGCGCCCATGACGATAAATCTGAAGACAACTCCAACTCGCCCGAAAATGAAGAACGCAATGCAGATATCGGGTCCTTGAGGGACCAGATCGCGGAAATGCAGAAAAAACTGGATAAATTGGGTTGAGTCGAAATTCGTTGCAGTATCCTCTGGCATTCGCCATTGGATAACTATTCCACACAAAATCTGAAAGAAGGTAGTCGATGGCCAAGCTGAGCCTCTCGCGTGCAAATCGTATCATTTCCCAGACATTGGCTGAAGGCACAAAACGTGGTTTTAATCCCCTGGCAGCAGCTGTCTTTGATGCCGGCGGGAACATCAAGGCCTATCAGGCACAGGATGGAATAGCGCCCGGCCGGTTTGAAGTTGCCTGTGGCAAGGCACGCGGATGCCTGTTTATCGGTTCGGGTTCACGAGCCCTGGACCGGCAGGTTTCAGAAAGGCCTCATTTTCTCGCAAGCCTGACTTCCGTCATCCCGGGCGGGGTTGTTCCTGTCGGCGGTGGCGTGCTGATTGTCAATGCTCGCGGCGAGACGCTCGGAGCCATCGGCGTGACCGGAGATACTTCCGACAATGATGAAATATGCGCAGTCACCGGAGTGGAAAAGGTCGGCTATTCAGCCGTAACCGGATAATTCAGCTGGTAACGGGCCGGAAATTCCTGCCGGTACAACATCCGGCAGGTATATATTCACGACAAATCAATAATGTCCGCCGACATTGACATCGCGTGAAGCAGAACGGATTGAAACCGTAAAGCCGGCGACCACGTCAACAAAGGTAATTGCCATCAGCAGGAAGAACACCGAATTTGCTGCAGATTCAACAAGAAGAAACTCTACCAGATAGGCAATAAACACAAGCGTGGAAAGCAAATGGTCGATGATCGTATCTGCACCAACCCTGGTGGCCTTCACGATCTCGAAAAACAACAGGAACAAACCCAATGCGATCATCAGATCGCCGAGATCCATCCGCCAGGTCGCCCCTGACACCATTGTCATGGTCAGAACTTCGGCAGTCCACGGATCAGGACTGCCTCCCCCGACAAATCCAAGGACGACTAGATTGTAAGCGATTAACGGAACCGCCATCAGGGGAACATTGGTAAGCATGTTCATTGCTGGTGTTTCTCCGGCCTGGATATCATGATTGCGGTCATATGCCCTTCATGAGAATTCACGTAGTAGTATAGAGCTCGAATTGAAGTTGATACACTATGCCATCTGAAATGCAGTTGGTCCAATACACCGGCCCTGAAAATGAAAAAGGCCAGCATATTTGCCGGCCTCTTCATGATTCATGAAAATTACAGGTCAGACCTGATCCTTGGGTTCAAGGATCTGTCTTCCCCGATACATGCCGGTCTTCAGGTCGATGTGATGCGGACGGCGAAGTTCACCTGAATCCTTGTCTTCGACATAAGCCGGCTGTTTCAACGCATCAGCCGAGCGGCGCATGCCACGCTTCGATGGCGAAACTTTTCTCTTTGGTACAGCCATAGGAATTACTCCGGATAAACAATAACGCTTCGGCGCGTCAATCTGGTCAGGACTGAAGACAGCACTCCAACAATGCGGGCCGGATTTAGCGTTTCGCAGCGGCTTATACATGCAGCAAGTCATTTTGACCAGCCTGTTGAGACAATTTATCTCTCACAGGCCGATAACGCCCGATTCAACGTACACATTGCGTATATCCGCCGGACTTTGCTGCCCTTTTCTGAACTATATTGGCAATGTGCGAATGCTGCCTGCTTGGCTTGGCAGGATTTCTGCCCAGAGGGTTTGGCAAGGTCGCTGTCAGAAGCGCAGAAGCACGAGGACCAAGCCTTGAAGCGGATCTACCGAAATAGGTTTGGGCTGCTGCCTCAATCCCGAAAATTCCTTCACCGAATTCTGCAATATTAAGATAGACTTCCAATATCCGCTTCTTTGGCCACAGGGCATCGATATAGATCGCAATCGGAATTTCCAGAACCTTGCGGAAATAGGATCGTGAATTCCACAA
>JBPCWJ010000352.1:0-5535 GCA_051009635.1 Rhizobiaceae bacterium | reverse complement strand
AAAGACCTCGCTGTGCGAGAATTTTTTCAAACCGAGTGCCGTGACTCATTTATCGTCCCATCCATCCGTCATCGACTGTCAGAACCTCACCATGGACGTAGTGTGCTGCGTCAGAGGCGAGGAACAACACCGCTCCTGCAATATCATCAGGTTCGCCCCAGTGACCCGCAGGTATTCTGCTTGATCGATTTGTTCCGGGTTCATTTCGCCAGAGACATGAAGAAGGTGTTTTGTCATTAAGTCCGGGCGGCGTGTACTGGCAATCCTCAGCCATTTATAGGCCTGCACCTTATCTGGTGATACACCCTTGCCTGTCACATACATGAAGGCCAGATCATGTTGTGCCTGCGGGTGTCCGCATTGAGCCAGAGGTGACCTGATTTCAAGGGCTTGGGAAAAATCTCCAGCGACAAACGCCTCGCGTCCGCGCTCAAAATCGTCCGCTGAAGATGGGTTGGTAAAACATAGAAACCCACTTGCGAAAGCGATAGCGAGATTATTTCCAGATTTCATGTGCCACTGACCCTAGCAAACTGAATGTTGCTGATCGGTCAGCTCGCACTCCGGATCCGCAAGTAAATCCAGGGGAAATGTGCTGATCTGGTGAAGAATTCGCTGCTGAACTTCGCTGTGATTTGATATCCGGATATGCGTGGTCTTGTAGTCGAATGCATTTGCAATGGTTGAATAGTTGTTTTTGGTCAGCTCGATCTTGTCCCGCAAACATCCAGCGAGTGAGCAGGTAAAATTGTCCACGCGTCGTACATTTGGCGTGATCGGTGTTAGCGGCAGGCCATCTATAATTCCAAGATAGCTGACCGGAACTCCCCGTTCATCGAGTTTTGCAACGATACGGGTGAGGAGGTTTGCACCGAAACTGACACCAATGAGGTTGATCTCTATGTCAGGATCTCTCCTGTAGGCTTTCTCAACATCCCGAATGACCTTTGGCGCAATATAAGTCCAGCCCTCGACAGCACCGACATAAGAATACAATTGCGCATCCGGAATTTTCTTCCTCAGATTTCTTAATCCATAGCCAATCAGTGGTGATGCGCTTGCGAAGCCGTCAATCAGAATTGTCAGGGAATTTGGCGAAGGGGCAGCGGCTGCTGTCGCGGGAATCAGCATCAAGACAGAAAATGCTGCATTCCGTATGGATTTTATCGCAGACAATGTTCGAATAAATATCATATTCCCTATACCGGTTTCGCAGAGTAACCGAAAATTTGGCAATCTCACGGCGGAAATCATACAATTACGGGAGATATCAGACAGTTAACGATTTTCCTCGCCAAGGGAAGCCGTTGGTACCCTGACCTTGTGCACGAATAGTCAACTCCAAAAAAGGACTACCAGGGCCAATAGTGTAGTGTTCTTCGCTGCCGAAATTTACGCAGCGTCCGAGCCAGTTGGTAACCGGAACACTCAACCACAGGTCAGTCTTGCTTCGTTGAACCAATTGGCCCAGTCTGATCATGCGACGTTGGTATAGCCGGACGTCGATAGTTTTCACAAGAATGGAAGCGAATGGGAGGAAATAAAATGGCGCAGCGATTGAGCGGACTTAGCCATGAAGAGGCAACTGGCACGGCCAAACTCGTTTATGAAGGTTCTGATAGGTTTCTTGGGCGCACAGCAAATCTGCAGAGAATTCTGGCGACGCACAGCCCTTATATTGCGCGCTGGTTTGGAGGCCTGGTTGCAGCAGTTCGTCAGCCTGGTTTGGGTGCCTCAACAGATGTACGGCTGCGTGGTCTTGCCTGTATCAAGACATCCATGGTCAATGCCTGCTCTTATTGCACCGAGCATACATCTGTCTTTGGACAGGGACTTGGCATGACGGAGGAAGAACTCGAAGGGCTTATGGATGATAGCTACAAGACCAGCCCGCTATTCGATGATCGCGATCGTGCGGCGATAGCATGGTCGGAAGCAATGACCAAAAACACTGCTCAACGTGATGCCGAAGCATGGAACAATATGAAGGCGAATTTTACGGATACGGAAATTGTCGAGATTTCGATGGCCTGCGCCATGTTCAATATGATTAATCGGCTAAACGACAGTTTCTGGACCGACCTTGAAACACCGGACTTCAATCGCAAGCAATGGGATGCAGTAGAAGGCCTGTCGATCGAGGATATCGAGGCCTTTGCCGGACGCTTTGCCGAAGTTGGTGAAGCTGAGCGCGGCAAACAAGTTGCCGCTGAATAGCATTTCGCAAAGAGCCGACAGTCAGTCCGGACGCGAGCCCTTTTGTAATTGGCATATCCTTAAAAATTGCCAACAAAAGGAACGTCTTGTTGCCAGATTGTGTTGATCGCTTTGCGTCCAACCGTATTGTTTTCCAAGAGGATTTTGTAAATGGGCGAAGTTATCAGGGCGGAGTGGTTCGACCTTTCCGGTGATTCAAAGTCAGAAAGCCGGGACTGGCTGCACGGGATTTTCCTGCCCGCGATACAGGCGGCGCAGGGTGTCGCCTGGGTGGGGCATTATGAAATTGTCGAACATCCGAACAAGCCCTACATTGACGGTGCCCCATCCAAGAAGGAAACAACCGATCCAACTGTAGCGACGGGCTGGCAAAATGTGATCCTGACCGCGGCTGCCTCGCCTGAAGTATTCTTCGGGCTCGGTAACCCGGTTGATGCACTTGCTGACGCCAATGCTGAAAGACTTGCAGTCTTTGAGAATTATCGCAGCGCAGTTTTCATTGAAGAGCAGGTTATCAATGCTCCTGAACAACGAGCGGTTCCCTATGGAATAGGGCCTCCACCGGCAATGCAATTGGGTAACTACAATACAAACACGCCTGAAGACGATATAGAACTTGCCCGCTGGTACCGGGCGGAACGCTTTCCGCGGGTGTCGGTGACAAGAGGCATGATCCGGGGTCGTAAGCTGCTTTCCATTGCTGGTTGGCCCAAGCATGGCGTCTTGTGGGAATTTACCGATTTGCCAGAGGGTGAATATACATTCGAGCCGCGTTTCATCGAAGCTGACAGGAATGAAAATTGGCAAGGCCGTCACGTGCTTGAATATGTTACGCATGCGCCCGGCAGTCCGCATACAGGCCGCCTTGTCTGGCCAATCCTCCAGGAAATATCTTGAGAATCTGGTCTTGATTGGGCTCATTGTTGATACTTTTGCTAAATTTCGGATTTTTGCAGGAGTACAAGAAAGCAAGATCATGTTTGCGGCAGACAAGCGCATTTCAATTCAGACTTTGCTGACCTGTTTGTTATTGGAAATGGGAACGTTAGCTGCCTTTCCAGCCGTGGCTTCAGAGAGAACTGCAAGGTTAAACGACCCAGCTTTGTCTGCACTTGATGAAATTGAAGCCGAAGGGCTGGATGTGATCGTAGCTCAATTGAATTCTTCGGGAAGCTTGAGGTTTTGGGAATTTGGCGAACTGGAAAATGACCAGTTGGGCCCGGAGGAAACATTGGTCGATCTGGGTTCAATAACCAAAACAGTTACCGCGATTGCTGTTCTAAAATTGGTAGAGCAGGGCAAGATTAGACTGACCGACACATTGTCAATCTTCTGGCCAGAAACACCGCCAGAGAAATCGCAGATTTCAATCCATCAACTCCTCACACATACGAGCGGATTACCTGAAGATATCGGAGAGGACGAGGAACCCCTTGGACGTGCAGAGTTCGTCAGTCGTGTTCTAGCGGAAGATCTAGTGGACACACCTGGTGCCAGTTTCAACTATTCGAATGCCGGCTATGGTGTTTTGGCTGCCATTATTGAGTTGCGCGCAATGACCTCATTTGAGAATTTCCTTGAGGCACATCTCTTGAGACCAAATGGGCTTGGTCCAATTGGTTATGGAAACGCTTATCGCGATGAATTATCGATGCGAACTTCCGACGGCGATCTGATATCAGACCGGGGTCACACGATCCGGGAGGCCAGTTGGGGCGGTCATCTGCCAGGGTGGAATCTGATCGGAAATGGAGGTCTCGTCTCCACGCCTGGTGCTTTCCTAAATTTTTGGCGGGCGGTAAGGGAAGAGCGGATTGTACCAGGATCTTTTCTTGAATCCGTCCTCAAACCTCACATCAAGGAACCAGAACGCCTCCAGAGTTCATATGGCTACGGATTGTTTGTCAGGGATATTCCCTTGCACGGGCACACCTACGGACATGATGGAGGCAATGATGTGTTCACAGCCGAGTGGATGGAATTGCCGCAAGCCGAAGTCATCATCTTTACAGCTGGTCTGGGTGAAGATGCAATCGACGCAATGGAATTGATAGTGGAGCAAGAACACTTACTTGACCCTCCGTAAGTGATCGGCGTGTTGCACTTTCACACCGATAAAGATGGTTCCAGCTCACAAGGTTCAGCCAAAGAAATACCGCCATGCTACAGTTTTGGCAGATGCAGGTGTTTAATCAAAGTATGGAGATGCCATGACGAGGTCTATTGCCAACCCAGGGGCTGATCGATTGCGTAGCATTATTACACAAGGCAAGCTTGTAAAAATGCCTTGCTGCTTTGATGCGCTTTCGGCAAAATTGATTGAGCAAGCCGGATTTGAGGTTACTTTCTTGTCGGGTTTCGGCGCATCTGCCTCTAGGCTTGGTGCACCTGACACCGGGCTCATGAGTTATGGTGAAGTTCTTGACCAGGCGCGCAATGCGATGCAGCCAATCTCAATTCCGTTGATTGCAGATGGTGACACCGGTCATGGAAACCCGATGAACGTGATGCGCACTGTAAAGGGATTTGCGCAAGCCGGTTGCGCTGGTGTCATGATCGAAGATCAGGTCTCTCCAAAACGGTGTGGACATACCCATGGCAAGAGCGTTGTCAGCCGAACTGAAGCTTTGGAGCGCATCCATGCGGCGGTTGAGGCGCGCGCCGGCCACGACATTGTCATTGTTGCCCGAACAGACGCAAGACGTGAGCACGGACTTGACGAAGCGCTTGCACGTGCAACGGAATTTGCCGCGATTGGTGCTGACATTTTATTCGTTGAGGAACCCTATTCGATTAACGAGCTAGCGACCATTTGCAATTCGGTCGAGGGAGTTCAAATGGCAAATATGCTGGAAGGTGGACAGACGCCTATTTTGCCGCCTGACCAATTGGAAGAAATGGGATTCAAGATCGCCGCCTATCCGCTGACTTTGCTTTCAGCAGCAATGAAGGCAATGAATGCTGCTCTAGTTGATCTTGCCGCCGGACGATCCACCCAGAAATACCTGTTGGATTTTGATGATCTCCGTGAACAAATTGGTTTCGATGCCTATCACAGCAGAGCGGAAGAATTGAGCAAACACAAACGATAGGCTGGTCCGTTTGTTCCACCAGTCGAGGCGAGGGCTCAGGTAATACTGAGCAGGATCATTCCTGCCACCGTAACCAGCTTTGCCAGATCGGCCCAGTATTTTTCGCCGTCATATTGCTCTGCGGAACGCCAAACACCTACTGATACCAGCAGATTATAGGGTATTGAGAATCCGTAGCCGACGATAACAGCGGCGATTGGAAACTCGTTCAACATCAATACAAGAA
>JBPCWJ010000351.1:0-3521 GCA_051009635.1 Rhizobiaceae bacterium | reverse complement strand
GGCCGAACGCGTTCAGTTGATTGAGTGCGCAAAATCCCTGACCCAAATCTCATTGACCTCCCGTGAAGCCTCCGATGTTTTCATGTTCGGCATGGGTGCTTACACGCCGCTAGCAGGGTTTATGGGTAAAGACAACTGGCACAGAGTTTGTCTCGATATGAAGTTGGACAACGGAACATTTTGGCCAATTCCTGTAACTCTGTCTGCAAGTGAAGAAAACGCCGATAAAATTGCAATTGGTGAAGAGGTGGCGCTGTGCGACGGGATAAATGGCGAAGTTCTGGCAATCATGTTGGTCGAAGAAAAATATCAGATTGATAAGGAACTTGAATGCGAAAAAGTATATCGGACTACAGACCCAGACCATCCTGGCGTTCAAAAAGTTTTGTCGCAAGAAGGGGTCAATATTGGTGGGCCGGTCCGGGTGGTTTCAGAGGGCGAATACCCAGGAAAATATCCCGATCTCTATCTGAGACCGCAGGAATCGCGGGAGCTGTTTGAAAAAAAAGGCTGGTCCCGTGTTGCGGCCTTTCAAACACGAAATCCCATGCATCGGAGTCACGAACATTTAGCAAAAATTGCAATCGAAGTAACAGATGGCGTGTTCATTCATCAGGTTTTGGGCGCCCTAAAACCCGGTGACATACCAGCTGAAGTTCGCACCGAAGCTATCCAGGCAATGACTGACAACTACTTTGTAAAAGATACGGTGGTTCAAGCTGGCTATCCAATTGAAATGCGTTATGCGGGACCTAGAGAAGCATTGTTTCATGCGCTCATTCGCCAAAATTTTGGATGTTCACATCTTATTGTTGGGCGCGACCATGCGGGTGTCGATAATTACTATGGCCCATTTGATGCACAGAATATTTTTGATGAACTGTGGGATGGTGCACTGCAGACCAAACCACTGAAGATCGACATTACTTTTTACTGCCGTAAATGCTATGGCATGGCTACTGGCAAAACTTGTCCCCATGACAAGAAATACCACATCTCGGTTTCTGGCACCGAACTGCGCCATATGCTGGAAAACGACGTAGATGTACCCTTGGAATTTGGCCGTCCTGAAGTCGTGACGATTCTCAAAAAATACTATGCCGGCCTGAAGTCATAGTGGTGAGTTTGATGCCGTGATTATTGCACAGATCTCTGATACTCACATAGCCCTCGATACACCTGATGCTGATCAACGGATCCTGGATTTCGAAAGGACAATTTCGAACATAAACGGGCTGGATCCACCACCAGACATGGTCATTCATACTGGTGATATCGTTCAGAATGGACGACTAGACGAATATGCCCTTGCAGCTGAAGTGCTGCAAAAGGCAATGGCACCGGTTTTTGTGATGGTTGGAAACAAAGATGAACGTTCCAATTTTCGAAGTGTATTTTCTTCTGCCAGTTACCTGACACCTGAAAACGAGTTTGTTGCTTATTCGATTGAAGACTTTGCTGTCAGAATAATTGTTCTGGATACGTTAAACCCAGGCAGCAACAAAGGTAATTTTTGCGAAAAGAGAATTGCCAATCTAACGGAAATGCTTAACGCTGACACCAACAAACCAGTAGCGATATTCGCACATCATCCGCCATTTCTTGTGTCCGAGGGGCCGGATCCATTGCATTTCGAATCGATCGAAATAATGGAACGGTTTCGCCACGAATTGCTGCGTTATACATTGATTAAAAGTATATTTTGTGGCCACGTACATCGTGGTGTTGCAGGCTATGTTGGAAACATACCTGTACTCGTAATGCCAAGCATCGCAACGACGTTACGTAGAGGCGACTATCCACCAGAACTGGAGACTTCTCCAGTTTATCATGTTCATGAATTTGAAGACGATTGGGGATTCTCGTCGGTGTTGCATGTGGTTGGTGATTGAAAGGGTAGATAACTATTTTGGCGTTTCGTTTGAATTTAACGTTAGGATTAAGGTTCGTGTTTTTGAATACTAAATGAAATAATTCCTTGTACTGCAAAACCTAAAGGCTAGCACGTGCATTTGTCCGCCCGGGTTGCACTTAATGGCGGAATGTAATCCATAATAGGATCAGATATTTTACCGAAGCCAAAAAGAAGGGCGCCGTATTGGTGGCGCCCTCAAGTTTAGGGTTGTTACCCTAGTCCTTGGAGGAAATGGTATTTACATCTTGCCCCAAATTTTTGCGTATTCATCCCGGTAGCCATTGCCCGGATCGAAAATGTTGCGGTCACCGCCATCGGCGTCGATATTGGCCTCGGTAACCACATGGAGCGGTGGAATATATCCAGAACACTTTTTGCCCTGCATCACCCTGTTAAGCTCGTCAACCAGTTGCCAACCTTGAAGGTTGAGTGGTTCGGCGACAGTTACAGCCTGATATTGACCAGCGCGGATGCGTTGATAGGCGCTTTCGGAACCATCGCCAGCTGCGACAGCTTTTGGTGCGCCATCTCCAGGGACACCAGCGGCCGCCAGGCTAGGACCCATGAAATCAAAATAGATGTCATTAATGGCGAGGCTGTGTGTCCATGAGTCACCATATTTTTGAAGTAATGCCGTGGTGAGGGTCGGCATCCGGCTTGAAGTATCGGCAATTGGCGTATCGACATATTCGAGAACGGTTCCGCCAAGCTTTTCAATCTGCTCCTTGATGCGATCAGCTTTGGCGATGGCGATTTGATATGTAGAGTCAGTAAAGATTACTACTCCGGGTTTTCCGCCAGCATCCACATAAGCCCAATCTGCTGATACTGCTGAAACTTCCATGGCGTCAGTCGAGACATTTATGAAAATACCATTGCCGGGATCGCAACCAATAACCGGCCCTGAATGCCAGCTCACCATAGGAATATTGGCCGCTTGGGCCTGTTCCAGCGCCGCCTGTTGTTCAACAGAATCAAAGCCATTGATGATGAGGCCGTCAGGCTTCAGGGCAAGCGCTTGACCGAATGCAGCAGCGCGATTTTGGACGGAACCGGCGCCATCCAGGACCTTGACGTCCTAGCCGATTTTGGCCGCCGCTTCTTCAACACCTGTTGTTACTCCCAATATGCCGCCATTTTTCAGGTCGCCTGCAAGGACAACAATGGTTTTTCCTTCGGCGGCATTCGGGCCGCTTGTCGGGCCAGTCCATTCTGTTTGCTCACTTGCATATTTTGCGACAGAAGCCTTGGCATCAACCATTCCGTCAGCATATGCAGGAGCCGTTGCCACAAGGGCCAGTGTGGTTGAAATCAGTAGTTTTTTAAGCATGGTATTACCTCCCCTTTGCTAGAGATTTTGGAACAGTTTTATTTTTTCGAAGCGCCTTTTTTCCGTTGTGCATAGCCTGCAATGCCAATAGCGATCAGCAGGGTTGAGCCGTTGAACATTGGCTCGACCCAGAACGAGCCACCGAATTGCTGGATGCCAGAGATTCCGATGGCCAGAATTGCAACGCCCACGATCGTACCCCACACATTGACCCGTCCCGGTTTGATGGTTGTCGAACCGAGGAACGCTCCTACAAGTGCCGGTAGCAGGAATTCC
>JBPCWJ010000350.1:0-3664 GCA_051009635.1 Rhizobiaceae bacterium | reverse complement strand
CGATGTACCCAATAATAGACCAATTGCTGTCAGCTTTAGTTGGTCTGATATCAGCGCGCTTACAATGGTGGCTCCAATTGGCGTGATCCCGGTGTAAAAAAATTCAAAATCATCGGGCGCTATCGACTCTATTTCATCTCTAATATTCCTGTATTGGCCATAGGATTCCTCTTCACTGTCGAGGATTGAATAGTACAGGGAAACAACCATGATTGCGGTATTGTTTTCTGGAGAGATTAATCGCGAAGCTTGCGGATAGCGATCAAGGAGTTCCGACAACAGGGATTCCGCACTGGCATCATCTTCTACAGTATTAGGAAAGAACTGCGATATTTCGCCAGTAAGGGGATCAGGATCAGGTATGGAAAAAATCGAGACAACAGAATCCACTTGATCCGACAAGGCTGCATCCAGATGGATAGTACGAAGATCCTCCAGCCCTTCCGCTGTCATCAATCGATCAGAACGGATCAGAATTGTCAGATCACTTGCGGAATCTCTATAGGAGTTTCTCTGTTCAAAATAGTTCCGGTAGGAAGCTGTCTCCTCAGGCAGGATTGATGTAACATTTCCATCAAAGCGCAATTGTGGAAGGCAGGATGCCGCGGCAATCGAAACAACTACCAACAGGACAGAAAATAATACCGGATATCGCCTCGCGGCCAGGCCTATTCTTTCAAGCCCGAAACCTATACCGACCATTCTGCGATCTTCCTGCTTTTGCAATTACCACTCATTGTATATCGCTCTAAAGCCATTCTTGGCGTTTTGCTACAGGCAGGCATAAATAAGATTGTCCACACATCTGACTGTAAACCAACAAACTGATTTTTGATCAGTCAGGGATGACCGGGTGACAGGAAAGGGAATATAGTCTTTCATCGTGACCTATCAATAGTTATATGTGCTGGGAATTATTCGCTAACGGACACTACTATGCATAACTACGTGGATGCGCTAGCCGCTCCGATGAAAAACAATGGTACTATAAAATTATACGGCGCGGGTGCATTTGAAGGCATGCGCACGGCCTCCCGATTAACTGCCCGTTGCCTTGATGAACTATCTTCCATCGTTGCACCCGGTGTCACGACTCAGCAAATCGATGACTATGTGTTCAATTTTGCACTTGAGAATGGCATATATCCCGCAACGTTGAATTATCGCGGCTACACCCATTCCTGCTGCACTTCGATCAACCATGTGGTCTGCCATGGAATTCCCGGTGACAAGCCTCTCCGTGAAGGTGAAATCGTAAACATCGACGTAACATTCGTCGTTGATGGTTGGCATGGCGATTCCAGTCGTATGTATCCCGTCGGAGAAATAAAGCGCTCTGCAGAGCGGCTTATTGAAGTGACCTACAATTCGCTAATGCTTGGCATCGAAGCCGCAAGGCCCGGAAATCATACCGGCGACATTGGGGCGGCAATTCAGAAATATGCTGAATCCGAACGCTGCTCTGTCGTAAGAGACTTTTGCGGTCATGGCGTTGGCAGGCTGTTTCACGATGCCCCCAACATCTTGCATTATGGCAATGCTGGAGATGGTATCGCACTGATGCCCGGTATGATCTTCACTATAGAACCGATGATTAATTTGGGCCGTCCGGGCGTCAAGGTACTCTCGGATGGCTGGACAGCGGTAACCCGCGACCGGTCTCTGTCCGCACAATTCGAACATACAATTGGTATCACAAATGAGGGCTGTGAGATATTTACCATTTCACCGGCAGGATATACCTTCCCTCCATATATTTGAGTTGATTCCTTGGGGGACTAAATGTCGGGGGACGGGCAATCTGCGCCGGACAAACAAGGCTTTTCGGAAGCCAGTAAACCATCCAGCCAAAGCCAGCCACATTATTCGGGACATCGCGACCGGCTGCGCGCCAAGTTTCGTGAAAACGGTGCGAAGGCTTTGGCCGACTATGAATTACTCGAACTAGTCCTGTTCAGAAGCATTCCCCGGCGCGATGTCAAACCTTTGGCAAAAAATCTGATTGAAAAATTCGGATCATTTTCCGAAGTCATTAATGCACCGGTTTCCGAACTGGGCCGCATGAAGGGAATGGGGGAATCGGTAGTCACCGATCTCAAAATCGTTCAGGCCGCAGCTCTGGCGTCGGTTGCAGTCAAAACAGGAGACAAGACAGTCTTGAGCTCCTGGAAACAGGTACTTGAATATTGCCGCGTGGCGATGGCCTATGAAGAACGCGAACAATTCCGGATTTTATTTCTCGACAAGAAAAACCGGCTCATTCGCGACGAAGTCCAACAGGTTGGAACAGTGGACCACACACCTGTTTATCCCCGCGAAGTCGTCAAGCAGGCGCTGGAACTCTCCGCTACAGCAGTGATCCTTGTTCACAATCACCCTTCCGGCGACCCCTACCCGTCAATAGCTGATATTGAGATGACAAAAACCATCATCGACATCTCGGCCCCGCTCGGAATTGCTGTTCACGACCACATCATCATCGCGCGCGAAGGCCATGCGAGTCTGAAAGGCATGCAGTTGATTTAAATTTGGTGCACTCTTCAGTGTCACCGGTCATCCGCTAGATTACCCCCGGCTGCCAGCAGTGCTTCCTGGGTGTCGATATCAAATCCTGCAGCTTCGCCCAATTCCACCTGGACCACGCGTCCTGCATTTTCGCCTATCAGATGCCGCGCGCCGACGTCTCCGGAAATCTGCGCCAACTGCTCGAAGAACTCCAACGGCCACAAGACCGGGTTCCCCCGCTTTCCTTTGAAGGTAGAAAGGATGATGGAACCGGGGGGAGATGACCGCGAAGTAGCAATCAAATGATCGATCATCTGAGTGGTGATCTGCGGCATGTCCGCCAGCAGAATAATTGCACGATCAAATCCCTTGCCGACTGCGCTGACCCCGGCAGCAAGTGAGGTAGACAACCCTTCCTCATATGCGGGATTGTCGACAAAGCGAACATCCAGACCGGTCAGTACCGACCTGACAACATCTGCCTCGTGACCTGTGACAACAATGACTTCATCTGCCTCGCTTGCTGCTGCAGCTTCGGTGACCTGCCGAACCAATGGCTTGCCATTGAATATGGCCGCAAGCTTGTTGGCTTCTCCCATACGCCGCGATTGGCCGGCAGCCAGAATAATGGCAGCGGTCTTGCCCGTTTCCAGCTTTGAGGCTTCTCGCGGGCGTGGCCTGGTTCCGATTTCCATCAACAATCCACCCACACCCATTCCGGTAATTTCATCGGCTGAAATCTCGCGTCCGGCGAGCAGACGATCCAATATCCAGTCAAATCCGTTTTCTGCCGGGCTTCGCGCGCAACCCGGCGCACCAATAACCGGCTTGCCTTTCAACTCTCCAACCAGCAACAGATTTCCCGGATCAACCGGCATGCCGAAATGTTCTATCCTGCCACCCAATTTCCTGATTGCCGCCGGAATGTAATCATCAATATCGCAAATTGCCGATGCCCCGAAAATCAGGACCATGTCGTTATCTGCAATCAAATTCTCGGTCGCAGAAATGATATCTTCTTCACTATGCGATGTGCGGATTTCCCGTGAGATGATCGAGCCTGATGCAGCCAACCTTCCTTGCAGAACGCGCATGGTTTTATCCATGACGCTTTCCTTTAAATGCGGCAACCGGGTCGACACCACACCAACATTCATGG
>JBPCWJ010000349.1:0-7487 GCA_051009635.1 Rhizobiaceae bacterium | reverse complement strand
CCGGCCACTTTCCGCGCGTGGCTGCATACCAGGCCTTGAGAATTTCAGATACGCCCTGGATAACAAGAAATAGTACGCCGGCTGCAAGCGCGGTTTTTACAGGCCAGACGATTGGCGCCCAGGTGCTGTCGCCGGCTCGCTCGCCTTGCATGATTGATTTTAATGCGAATTCATAACCGGCATATAGCAGGAACAACATCGAAGGCATGAACAGAAAAATGTATAGGACGAGATCGATCCGCCCCTGTGTCTTTACCGAAAAGCCGCGATACAGAAAATCGGCCCGGATATGCAGACCGCGCATCAGGCCATAGGCGGCCCCCAACATGAAGGATACTCCGTACAACATGCGGGAAACATCGAATGCCCAAAGCGTCGGTGCGATGAAGATCTTGCGGGCAACAACCTCATAGACCATGGCCAGCATCATCGGAATTACGAGCAGGCAAATGATTTTTCCGGTCCAGTCAGAGAAGGTATCGATGGCAGTAACGAGCTTGCGGTGAATGGGGTTCATGTCGTCAGGCAGACCAGCACCTGGTCCGCCACGACTATCGGCAAGCAGTTCGTCGCCTATTTCCGGCAGTTCTGTTTCCGACTCGGCCATACGCCCCTCCCTTGGAATCCGCCCCGCATAGCATACGGGGCGGAATCATTCTTTTTGTTAGTAGAGGCTTATTTCAGCGAGTCTGCAAATGCTTTTCCGAGATTTGCGTTGGATGTCTGTGCACCCGCCCAGAATGGAACCGCAACTTTTGCAAATGCCTTCTGGCTGTCCCATACCTCCTTGAAGAATTCATTATTTGCTGCATTTTCTTCAAGGGCCTTTTTGGCAGCATTCATATAGGCAGGGAAATAGTCGGCGGGTGTATCATGAAGTTGAACACCATGCTCGTTGATCAGAGAATCCAATGCCTTTCCATTTTCGTAGATGCGGTAGGACATGGATTTTGAGAGCGAGGCATTAGCCGCAACTTCAAGCGCCTTCTGTTGCAGTGGCGTCAGTGAATCGTAGACGTCGCCATTGATGTAAAGGTCGGCATTCACCACAACCTGGTGCAGGCCCTGAAGATAGTAGTGTTTCAGTACCTTCTGGAAACCGAACACTGAATCCGGCTTGGGGCAGCACCATTCGGCAGCGTCGATTGTGCCCTTCTCAAGTGCAGGCAGAATATCCCCGCCACCCATGGCTACCGACGCGACGCCGATGTCCTTATAGGTTTGGCCTGGAATTCCCGGCGGTGTACGGAAACGATATTTGCGGAAATCGTCCATGGAAGCGATAGGCTCCTTGAACCAGCCAAGTGCTTCAGGGCCTACAGGCTGAAGCATGAAGCCTTTCACGTTGACGCCCATCTCGTCCCAGAGACGGTCATAGAGTTCCTTGCCGCCGCCATACTGGAACCATGAAAGGAATGCGATATTGTCGATACCAACTCCTGCTCCTGCGACTGGTGAACCGAACAGCATCGCGGCTGGATGTTTTCCAGACCAATAATGCGTCCAGGCAAATCCACCTTCAATCAGGCCGGCATCTACCGCGTCGAGTGTTTCCTGTACACCTACTACAGCGCCCGCCGGCAAGACTTCAATCTCAACTTCGCCTTCTGTCAGCGCCTTTACGTCTTCGGCAAATTCCTTCAGCATGACGATTTCGTCGGCGCTGCTTGGAATGACCGACTGGACCCGGATTGTGGTCTTTGCGTAAGCCGATAGTGTCATTGCGGAGAAGCCGATAGCCGCTGCGGCGACACCTGCCGCCAGGGTTTTAAGAATGGACATTGTTTCCTCCCGTCCCGGATTGCCTTCTTTGTTTGTTTTCCAATATCCGGTACAGGAAGGCGTAACACCGGTATTGGCTTGGGGAAGTTTAATGGCACAACAGTGCCACCTGTTATCTGTTTGCATCCTCCAAAATCATGTCTGATGCCTTTTCTCCAATCATGATCGCAGGTGCATTTGTGTTCCCTGAAACGATTGATGGCATGATTGAACAATCAGCAATTCTTAGCCGGTCAATTCCCTGGACTCGTAATCTAGGGTCGACAACGGCATTGTCATCAGTCCCCATCCTGCACGTGCTGGTAGGATGATAAATTGTTGTGGCGGTACTTCGAACCCAATCAAGAAGACCCTCATAGTCTTCATCATCGATTTTGCAGCCGGGTGAATGTTCCTCGATAATAAGATTGCTCACAGGCTCCTGTCTGCAAACCTTTCTCGCAATGCGGACACCTTCAACTATCGTCTGGCAATCGGTAGGCGTGGCCAGATAATTGGCATGTATCGCCGGATGGTCGTGCGGGTCAGATGATTTAAGTCTTATTTCCCCGGTGCTTTCCGGGCGGAGTTGCAGCACCGAGGCTGTAAGCCCGTCAAAATCATGCATTCCTTCGATTGGGTCATCGGTGCTGAATGGTTGTATGTGAAACTGGATGTCGGGCGTTTCCAGATCCGGGCGGGTCTTTACAAAGCCAACACCAAGACTTGCGGCCATGGTCAGCGGGCCCGTGCGTGTTGCGGCATATTGGGCGCCAATCAGGAGGCGATTGAATAATCCTCCCACGCTGGTGTTGATTGTCGGTACACGGCTTTTATAAACCGGGCGGGCCTGCAAATGATCCTGCAAATTCTTGCCGACTTCGCGACGTTCCTGAGCAACCTCTATTCCGTGCTCCTGAAGATGTTTGCCCGGCCCTACACCTGAAAGCATCAAGATTTGGGCTGAACCAATTGCACCTGCTGAAAGAATGATTTCCCTGCGCGCACGAACCACAATTTTCTTGCCATCCCGGATGCCCTCGACGGCAGTGGCGCGGCCATCTTCGAAATGAAGCTTTCTGGTCAGTATACCGGTAATGATATTGAGGTTGGAACGATTGCGGATCGGCTTGAGATAGGCCTTGGCTGTCGAACACCGCAGACCGTTCTTTGCGGTTTGCTGGAAATAGCCAACGCCTTCCTGGTCCTTGCCGTTATAGTCGGGGTTGGCAGGAATACCAGCTTGTACAGCAGCATCCACCCAGGCATCGACTATCTCCCAGGATTTCTGTGAGTTGGTAACCGATAGCGGCCCATCTCCACCGCGTAATTCTGATTCTCCTTCTTCCCAGTTTTCCGCCCGCTTGAATAGCGGCAGCACATCCGCCCAGGACCAGCCAACATTTCCCATTTGACGCCACTGGTCATAGTCCTGCCGCTGGCCCCTTACGTAGAGCAGTCCGTTAATGGAGCTGGAGCCACCCAATGTCTTGCCCCTCGGCCAGCCGATGGAGCGGCCATTGAGGCCGGAATCGGGTTCGGTCCGGTACATCCAGTTGAGTGAAGGGTCGCGAATTGTCTTGAAGTAGCCAACCGGAATGTGAATCCAGATGGAACTGTCCTTTCCACCTGCTTCCAGAACGGCGACCGTATATCTGGAATCGGCGGAAAGCCGGTTTGCCAGAACACAACCGGCAGAACCGGCGCCCACGATGACGAAATCAAACTCTGACTCCACCAACAAACTCCAAAAACAATAAAAAAGTTAAAAAATGAGACTATTTTTCTCGATTTCTAACGATATATGTATTTTAATGGAGCGACAAGCGGAATTTCGTTTCATTTTTTCTGGTGTGAACATCGGCGTAAGTTGCGCAGTGCATCAAGAAATCCTTTGGGGGAGCTGTGGTTCAAGGAATGGTAATATCTGAAAGGACACCTACAAATTTGCGGACGCTCTTGATCATGGAGGTCATTGCGCTCGCGGAAGAACCCCTTTCGCCAACACAGATTGGCGAGCGTTTATCACTGCCCAAACAATCTCTTCATAGGTTGTGCAACGGATTGGTAGAAGATGGCTTTCTCGTGAGGGCTCAAGATGGCAAGGGCCTCATGCCGGCGAAAAGAACACGCGCAATCGCGTCGGGAATTCTGCAGGCGTCCCATTATCACATTGCCCGTCGTCAGATACTAATTGATGTTGCCAGACAGGTTGGAGAAACAGTCAATTTCGTAATGCCTGAAGCAGAAGGCATGAGCTATGTTGACCGGGTCGATACCGATTGGCCGTTCCAGGTTCAGCTACCGATCGGTACCCATGTGCCGTTTCATTGTACCGCGAGCGGCAAGACCTTTCTTGCATGCCAGAGCAAAAGAATGCGGGAAAGGCTGGTGGCCTCTCTCGCCCTTGAAAAAATTACTCCCAACACAATCAGCGATCCGAAAGAACTGCTTGCCGAGTTAGGTAAAATCGCCAAACAGGGTCATGCCATCGACAATGAGGAGTTCATGACCGGCATGGTCGCAATAGCTGTGCCTGTGCGTGATGCAAAAGGAAGGTTTTCGGCAGCTCTGGCCTTTCATGGACCAACGCCCCGCCTCACCATTGAGAGTGCGTTATCCAAGAAAACCATATTGGAAGAGGCTGCTGAGAAACTGGAGATGGCGTTGTTCGGTTGAAGCTGTTTCTATTGACGGTCTGGTTGTTATTAAGGAAAATCCAACTCACCATGCCGGCAAACCTGGTTTCAGCGTCACTTTTGCAAAATCAGGAAAACAACCATTTCCATCCCGTCTTTCTTCACTCCTGTTCCTGCGGGAAGCACGCTAAATCTTGCCTGGTTCATTGTGCTCGCGTCGAGCTGAATAGCAATTGTTAACTTTACTCCGTCGACCAATCCACGCTAGCGTTGCCACCATGTAGAAAAGAATAATAAATCAATAGTAAGAGTAGGGAGGATTCTGATGCCCAAGTTTGGATTAATCTCCACTGTATCCTGCATAGCCTTGAGTGCTGCGGTTTTTTTAATGGGAACCACTGGCTCGAATGCGCAGGTTCAGGACATGCTTCCATCCAAGGAAAATACCGCCAGCAAATTCGAGACCGACCATTATTCACCCTATGCGGGGCGGAATTTTCCTACAAAAGTACTGTTTGGCGACACTCATTTGCATACGGAAATATCGGTTGATGCCGGAACAATGACACGGTTGAGCCAGGAGGATGCCTATCGGTTTGCAAAGGGTGAGGAAGTTACCACCACACATGGATTACAGGCGAAACTGGGCAGGCCACTGGATTGGCTGGTCGTCTCCGATCACGCGGAAATGTATGGATTGATGCCGCAATTGCTTGCCGGCGATCCCGAAATTCTTTCCTTTCCGCAGGCGAAGGCCTGGCATGATGAATTGGTAAGTGGTGATCATGACAAGATTTTTGCGACCGCCATGGAGATCGTTGCCTCGCTCTCCAAGCCGGAGCCTCCGTTTGAAAGTGAAAAGGCCGTCAAGAACGCCTGGCGGGACTATATCGAACTTGCCGACGAACATAATGATCCTGGTACGTTTACAGCCTTGATAGGTTATGAATGGACTTCACAGGGCGGTGACAACATCCATCGTAATGTGATTTTTCGCGATGGTTCCGAGCTTGCCAAGATGGTGGTTCCGTTCTCACAATTTGACAGCCAAAACCCGGAAGATCTCTGGAAACATCTTGCCGATTTTGAGGATAGAAGCGGTGGCGACGTTCTTGCCATTCCTCATAATGGGAATCTTTCCAATGGGCGAATGTTCACGGTTTCGAATTTTGACGGTTCTCCGCTCACAAAGGAATTGGCCGCATTGCGCAAACGTTTCGAGCCGATTGTGGAGACAACCCAAATCAAGGGGGACAGCGAAGCCCATCCTTATTTGTCGCCGGATGATGAGTTTGCAGATTTTGATACCTGGGATGCCTCAAACCTGAACGGTACAGAGGTAAAAACAAAGGACATGCTGCAATATGAATATACCAGGGAAGCCTACAAGACCGGCTTGCTGCTGGATGAACAGTTTGGCTTCAATCCCTACAAGATTGGGCAGATCGGATCGACGGATGCACATACCGCCATGTCGGCGGTTGAGGAAGACAATTTCTTCGGCAAGCATTCCGGCGTTGAGCCGGAACCCAATCGCTGGAAACATACTGTGATTGAAGCACCTGATCCGGACCTATCCATATTTGGCTGGAAGCAGGCATCAGGTGGTTATGCTGCTGTTTGGGCAACAGAAAATACCAGGGAGGCCATCTTCGATGCGATGGAGCGCCGGGAGGTTTATGGCACGACCGGATCGCGCATGACCGTCCGGTTCTTCGGAGGTTGGGACTTTGATGAAAGTGATGCAGCTTCACGCTTGCCTGCCGATATTGGCTATGCCAAGGGTGTGCCCATGGGCGGCGACCTTCCGAAACGAGGTGGTGATGGTGCACCAAACTTTCTGGTCGCGGCATTAAAAGACCCCTATAGCGGTAATCTGGACAGGGTACAGGTTATCAAGGGTTGGCTGAATGCTGACGGTTCTCGTGGTGAAAAGGTCTATGATGTGGCCTGGAGCGATGATCGTGAACCGGGTGCAGATGGTAAGCTTCCTTCGGTAGGCTCCACGGTAGATGTTGCCAATGCAACCTGGACAAACACAATCGGCGCACCGGAATTGATTGCCTATTGGGAAGATCCCGATTTTGATCCCGATCTTCGTGCCTTCTACTATGTGCGGGTTATCGAAATTCCGACGCCGCGATGGACTGCTTATGAGGCAAAGCGGTTCAATGTGAAGATGGATGATGAGGTTCCAATGACCACGACCGAGCGCGCTTATACCTCTCCGATCTGGTACACGCCGGAAGAGTAGTTGAATAGAAGAGACTTTCTACTGATGATGAGGCGGCCTTCAGGGCCGTCTCTTTTTTTGGCGTGGGTAAGATGAATTCATCAACTGCGCGCAGCACATTTTTCTGTCAGGAAATCCACGAATACCCGAACCTTCGGAGCCAGGAACTTTCTGCTGGGATAGATAATGTTTAGCGGCAAGGGAGGAATTTCGAAATCCTCCAAAATTGGTACCAATGATCCATCTGCAAGTTCAGCTTCGCAGGCCAGCTGCGGGAGGCGGGTAATTCCGAATCCAGAACTGGCGAGTGCGGCCTCCATGCTCGCGCTGTTGCATCTGAGATTGGGTTTGACGGCAACCGGCAGT
Organism: Rhizobiaceae bacterium; assembly: GCA_051009635.1. GTDB lineage: Bacteria > Pseudomonadota > Alphaproteobacteria > Rhizobiales > Rhizobiaceae > BOKV01. Next base: position 488 of record JBPCWJ010000349.1, on the reverse strand, counting down.
GGCTTTCCGTTCACGTCCCGGAATGTCCAGATATTGGCGATTCCTGAATGTTGGAAGTCAATCAGAATGTGGTTCACCAATTCATCTGGTGATTGCGGGGTACCGTGCTTCTTTAAGTATGCTGGTGAGGCGACCGTAAGCTGTCTGGTTCGCATGAGCGATCTTGCAATGAAATCTGCATCTTTCAACTGTCCGGATCTGATGACCACATCAAAACCTTCTGCAACAATATCGACATAGCGGTCGCTGACCTCAATATCGAGCATCACATCGGGATAGCTATTGGCAAATTCCGGGATCCACTGATTGAGACATGCGTCACCAAACATGACCGGTGCCGATATTTTCAGATGACCTCGCGGATTGTCTCTGGAATTTTGCAGTTGGGAATGGGCTGTGCGCGCATCGTCAATGATCCGGCTGCAATTCTCGTAGAAGATCAATCCGGCTTCGGTCAGGCTGACCTTTCTTGTCGTTCTGTTCAGGAG
>JBPCWJ010000348.1:0-8715 GCA_051009635.1 Rhizobiaceae bacterium | reverse complement strand
GGCAAGATCCGACCACACCTATTGCCGAAACCATGGAAGCGCTTGAGAAGCTCAAGGCGCAGGGGAAGATACGATCGATCGGCGCCAGCAATACAACACCCGATGAAGTCAGAAAATATCTGGCAGCCGGTCAGCTTGATGCCGTCCAGGAAGAATATTCGATGGTCAAACGGGATATTGAATCGGACCTTATACCTCTTTGCCTGGATAATGGAGTTTCGGTGCTCAGCTATTCATCACTGGCATTGGGCCTCCTTGGCGGGAAAATTGGACCGGACCGGAAGTTTGAAGGTGACGATTTACGCAAGGACAATCCGCGTTTTTCTGTCGGAAACAGAAACAAGGTCGCGAAATTCATGGAGGAACTGGCACCGGTTGCCGAAGAACAAAATGCAACATTGGCGCAGATAGTCATTGCGTGGACGCTTCAGCAGCCCGGCATAACATTTGCGCTTTGCGGCGCTCGTGACGAGTTGCAAGCCAGAGAAAATGCCAAGGCTGGAAGGCTTCGCCTGACGTCATCGCAAATCGATACGATCAGCAAGGCCGGTGCCAGACATCTAACCGACCTGGACGGCTAGTCCTCGTCAAAATTGAAAGCAGCAAACGCTGGTGTCCTTCACCGGCGAACGGGAGAACTATGTCAAGGACCCGCCAAGATATGCTGGCAAAACTCCAAGCCGATCAACGCTTTGACGTTGTAGTGGTTGGTGGGGGTGTCAATGGCATTGGTGTCTACCGTGAATTGGCGCTTCAGGGTCTTCGGGTCTTGCTGATCGAGAAAAATGACTTTTGTTCGGGTTGTAGTTCTGCTCCTTCAAGAATGATCCATGGTGGTCTTCGCTATCTCGAAAATGGTGAATTCAGCCTGGTCCGGGAATCCCTGCGAGAACGGGATGCCCTGCTTCAGACAGCTCCCCATTTGGTGCGCCCGCTACCAACAGTCATTCCAATAAACTCGACATTTTCAGGCCTGTTAAACGCTGCGACCGGTTTCTTTGGAAAGTCAGGTCAGCCATCAAATCGTGGCGCAATATCCATCAAACTTGGGCTTATGTTGTATGATCTGGTCACGCGTAAGCGGCGGCGATTGCCCAGACATCATTTCAACACGGCAAAACAAACGCGCCAAATCTGGCCAGGGCTTGCCCGTCAGGCAAAATTCACTGCTGTCTATCATGATGCCTGGATCAGCCATCCCGAACGGCTGTGTATCGAAATGATCGGGGATGTTGCCAGTGCGGCTCCGGATTGTGTTGCGCTGAATTACGCCGAACTTGAAGAAGGTGTCGGAAATTACACAGTAAAATGCCATCGCACCGGCACCGGACAGGTGATCCAAACACGTGCGGTCGTCAACGCAACAGGTGCCTGGCTGGACGAAACTGCGCATGAGCTTGGCAATAACTCAGAAAAGCAAATGGTGTCAGGCACCAAGGGTTCGCATTTGATTATCGACAACCCTGCCTTGATAGAAGCTCTTAAGGGGCACATGGTCTATCATGAGAATGTCGATGGCAGGGTTTGCATCGTATTTCCCTATCTCGGTCATGTGCTGGTTGGCTCAACAGATATCCGGGTTGGTAAACCCAAACGGGTCCGATGTGAACAAGAGGAACTCGATTATATCCTGGATTCTCTCAGATTGGTTTTTCCAGAAGTTCCTGTTGATCAGAACCAGGTCGTTTTCAGTTTCAGTGGCATCCGACCTTTGCCGAGCAGCGACAAGGACTTCACGGGAAGAATATCGCGTGGACATTATGTGCGCCGACTGGGGGGAATGGTTCCTCAATTCTGCATGATTGGCGGAAAATGGACCACCTTTCGAGCATTTGGTGAGCAGACAGCTGACTCTGTCCTGGAAGAACTCGGCCATGAAAGGCGTTGCAACACCGTGCATATTCCGATCGGCGGTGGAGACGGCTTTGTGGAAGAAGGCCAGAATTTTATCGAAGAACTTACGAACAAATTTGGTCTTTCAACTGCCAGGGCCAGTCATCTTGTCGATCACTATGGATCCAATGCGACTTCAATCCATCAATATTGCCTGGACAGGGGCAAAGACGAATGGCTTTCAGATGAAAAGCTGGCCTATACAAAAAATGAGATCGCCTATCTGGTTTGTCACGAGCAGGCAGAGACCATTGCTGACCTTATACTCAGAAGGACTTCGCTTGCCATTACCGGTGCCATATCCCTGGAACTTATAGATAGCCTGGCAAAAATACTGGCGAAGGAAGTCCGCCTCTCCAAATCTGAAATCACCGATCAGCGTCATGACGTCATTGCAGAGCTGACGGACTATTATGGCGTGTCGCCCGAACTGCTAAATGAGCGAAACAAGAAAAGGAGTCCGCAATGCGTGTAAGCGCAAAGGCCCGTATGAATCGAATGTTCACCAATGGCGGATGCCTTGATGTCGCGGTCGACCACGGTGTGTGCAATGAACCCAGCTTCATGAATGGTCTGGAAGACATGCCTGCAGTGATGGATACGCTGATTGCAGCACGACCCGACGCGATCCAGTGTGCCTATGGTCAGGCTGATCTCCTGCAAAGCCGGCCAGAGAAGGATAAGCCAGCGCTGGTGATGCGGATTGATATGGGCAATCCATATAATGACCAGCGTCACAGGGTAATGTGGTCGATGCTGCAGAACGCGGATAACCCGATCATCGGCGCTCTGGAAATGGACGCAGCTGCGGTGGTTGTGAACCTGTTCATGCTGCCCGATGAACCCGAATTGTTTCGCCAATGTGTGGAGAATATCAGCAAGGTCCGCGAAGCCTGTCATCGCTTCGGCATGCCCTTGATGATTGAGCCGCTGGTGATGCTGCCCAATGAAGTGCGCGGCGGTTATCAGGTGGATGGAAATGCAGAAAAGATCATTACGCTGGTGAGACTTGCTTCCGAGATGGGAGCCGACATTATCAAGGCTGATCCGACCGAAAATCCTGAAGATTTCCATCGCGTGATAGAGGCAGCGCGAGTTCCGGTTCTTGTGCGCGGAGGTGGCAAGGAAGATTTGAAAACGGTCCTCTTGAAATCAGCAGCGCTTCTGGCGCAAGGCGCAAAAGGCATGGTCTATGGACGTAATGTCTATCAACATGACAATCCACGTGCTGTAGTCACAGCTCTGATGGCCATGATTCATGGCAATGCTTCCGGAGAAGAAGCCTGGGAAATCTATCAAAATGCCTAATTCAGAAAAATATCTGCTCGGTCTGGATGCGGGTAATACGGTCATCAAGGCCGTCCTGTTTGACCTGGAAGGACGGCAGGTTGCCATGCACGCAATCGATGGTCAGTCATCGACACCGCAGCCCGGGCATGTGGAACGCGACCTTGATGAACTCTGGTCAAATGCAAGTGCTGCGATCAGGCAATGCATTAAATCGGCAGATATCAAGGCAGAAGATATTGCTGCCATTGGCTGCGCCGGACATGGAAACGGTCTCTACTTGCTCGACAAGGAAGAAGAGCCACTTATAGGCATCCAGTCTCTAGACAGCCGGGCCGCAGCACTTGCCAATAATCTGGCTCAGAAATCTGCTTCGAAATTTCATTCTCTGTGCCTGCAGATTCCCTGGCCTTCCCAGACGCCGACCCTGTTGGCCTGGATCAAGAAAAAAAGGCCGGAAATTTACGAGAAAGCCGGGACAGTGTTACTTTGCAAGGATTTCATCACGCATCGCTTGACCGGCGAACGGGTAAGCGACATTTCCGACATGTCCGGATGTGGATTGTTGGAAATGCCAAATGGTGAATATTCCGATGAATTGCTGAAACTATACGGGTTGGAAGATGCGCGTGAAATGCTCCCGCGTCTGGCAGAATCCTGCGAAGTTGTTGGGGCAGTCACCACACAAGCCGCTGAGGTAACGGGCCTTGCCACCGGCACACCGGTTATTGCCGGCTATTTTGATGTTGTTGCCAGTGCGCTCGGATCCGGTGCAGGCCTACCAGGTGATGCCTCGATCATTGCCGGTACATGGTCAATCAATCAGGTATTCTCATCGACCCCGATGACGGATGAATCCATTTTCATGGTTTCGAAATTTGGTGATGGCCGCTACGTCAACATTGAGGCCAGCGCAACTTCTGCTGCAAATCTGGAATGGTATGTACGAGAAATCGTAGAGCGCGATGGACACCACAGCGATCCATTTGGCTATTGCAATGAACGTGTAAGCGAAGTCGAACCGCGTTCCGATGATCCATTTTTCCATCCATTTCTTTACGGCTCGGCTCAGGGGGCTGAATATCGTGCCGGGTTTTTCGGCCTGGCCAGCTGGCACGGTGAAGGCCACCTGTTGAGGGCACTCTTTGAAGGCGTTGTATTCGAACATCGCCGCCATATTGAAGTTCTGCAGGGTGCCGGTGTTGAATTTGAACGGGCAATCCTGTCGGGAGGCGGTTCGCGCAGCCCGCATTGGCCGCAAATGTTTTCAGACTGTCTTGGCGTACCGATCGCGGTAGCCGAAGCGCGCGAAACAGGAGCATTGGGCGCTGCAATTGGCGCAGCAATCGCAACTTCGCTGGTCGATGGATATGCCGAAGGGTTGGCCTGTATGACCCGGTCCCTGCATCATTTCGAACCAAATGAAAGCCTCAAGGCACATTATGACCGGCGTTACGAAATCTATCTGGAACTGACAAATGCCCTGAAAGGTTTCTGGCACGATCAACAAAAGGAACAAGAACAATGAAGGCCGTCGGTTTTGTGAATTCTCTGCCAATCGAGGCAGATGAAAGCCTGTTTGATGTCGAATTGCCGACACCTTCCTTGCGTCCGGCGGACCTTCTGGTCGCCGTTGAGGCGATTTCTGTCAATCCGGCAGATGCCAAGATTCGTATCAGAACCGCCACCGACAAGCCGCATGATGAGCCATTCATTCTGGGCTATGACGCGGTGGGGATCGTCGAAGCCGTTGGTGAAGAGGCCAATGGATTCAAGAAAGGTGACCGGGTCTGGTATGCTGGTGATGTAAACCGGCCTGGCTCCTATGCCGAAATGCAGGCAGTCGATCACAGGATCGTTTCGCTGGCACCGAAAACTGTGTCCAGTTCCGCAGCTGCTTCGCTCCCATTGGTTTCACTGACGGCATGGGAGATGCTTTTTGATCGATTGCAGGTGCCATGCGATGCCAGAAATCCATCCATATTGGTTGTCGGCGGAGCCGGAGGCGTGGGTTCGATCACCATTCAATTGGCGCGAAAACTGACAGGACTTGAAATTATTGCCACGGCTTCCCGCGAAGAAAGCGCAGAGTGGTGCCGGAGCATGGGTGCCCATGAAGTGGTCGACCACAGGAACCTTGTTGATGACACACGAAAGGGCGGGCGTCAGTTTGTGGAATATATCACGCAATATGCGGATACTTCCCAGCACTGGGATGCCATGTGCGAATTGATAGCGCCGCAGGGCCGGATTGGCACAATTGTCGAAACGTCAAATAAGCTCGATATATCGGCATTGCAGGGAAAATCCGCGGCACTGATGTGGGAATTGATGTTCACGCGCTCAATATTTGGAACCAATGACCTGAATGAGCAGGGAGCGATCCTCACCCGAATGGCCCGATTGGTGGATGATGGCATCATTGCCACCACTGAAACCAAGACGCTAAATGGATTAAGTGCCGAGACACTTAAATCAGCCCACAAAACAATTGAAAGCGGCTCGACAATCGGCAAGATTGTTGTGCAGTTTTGACTTTTTTCTGTGAGTAGCGGCCTCAATGACCCAGGTTAAGATGCTTGAGGGTAGATATGATTACGTCATCGTCGGTGGCGGCACCGCCGGATGTGTTTTGGCAAATCGGTTGAGCGCTGATCCATCGGTACGTGTCCTGTTGCTAGAAGCTGGAGGCAGTGACCGGTATCACTGGATCCATATACCGGTCGGATATCTGTATTGTATCGGCAATCCGCGTGTTGACTGGATGATGAAGACAGCAGACGAACCGGGCCTGAATGGGCGGTCGCTTCACTATCCTCGCGGCAAGGTGCTGGGTGGCTGTTCCTCGATTAACGGCATGATCTATATGCGGGGACAGGCAGCCGATTACGACCGATGGCGCCAGATGGGCAATGTCGGCTGGGCCTGGGATGATGTCCTGCCATATTTCAAAAAATCGGAAGACCATTTTTCCGGTTCCGGCGATTTCCACAATACCGGTGGTGAGTGGAAAGTGAGCAAGCAGCGCCTGTCCTGGGAAATTCTCCATGCCTTTCAGGAAGCAGCAAAGGAATTCGGCTATAATCCGACGGATGACTTCAATGCGGGTACCAATGAAGGTTCAGGTTTTTTTGAGGTCAACCAGCACAATGGCGTCCGCTGGAATACGCGGAAGGCCTTTCTGGATCCTGTTCGGCCGAGATCAAATCTCAGGATACTCACCCACGCGCATGCAGAACGGCTTGTATTTGACGGGAAAAAAGTAACCGGCCTGCAATTCCGGCTCAAAAATGAATCAATGACGGTCCAGGCCGATCAGGAAGTCCTGTTGGCGGCAGGTGCCATCAGTTCTCCGAAATTGCTTGAATTTTCCGGCGTAGGCGATCCAAAACGTTTGACGGAATTGGGAATTGATATCCAGCATGAATTAGCCGGTGTTGGCGAGAATTTGCAGGATCATTTGCAGTTGCGAACGGCCTATCGGGTCACAAATTGCAAAACCTTGAACCAGATTGCCAATAGCGCTACCGGCAAAATACAAATGGGTCTGGAATATCTGTTCAAACGCTCGGGGCCATTGAGCATGGCGCCTAGTCAGTTTGGCCTGTTCACCAAAAGCGATGCTGCTCTGGAAACCCCGGACCTGGAATATCACGTACAACCGCTTTCGGTAGACAAGTTTGGCGATCCGCTACATGACTTCCCAGCCATAACGGTTTCGGTCTGCAATCTGAGGCCTGATAGCGTTGGTTCCTGTCATGTCACAACAAGGGATCTGGAAGCCCAACCGGAGATTCGCCTAAACTATCTGAGTGCCGAATCCGACCGGCAAACCGCGATCAGGGCCATTCGGCAGTCCCGGAAGATCATGACCGCGAATGCGCTGCAGCCTTATCAGCCAGAGGAATTTCTTCCCGGACCGGAGCACGCGACAGATGAAGAACTGATCAAAAGTGCCGGTGACATTGGTACGACAATTTTTCATCCGGTCGGCACGGCCAAGATGGGCAATGACCCGAAAGCGGTTGTTGATCATGAACTTAAGGTGATCGGACTTGAAGGGCTACGTGTGATCGATGCCTCGATCATGCCGCGCATCGTTTCCGGCAACACAGCTTCGCCGGTTGTCATGATTGCAGAAAAGGCGGCGGACATGATTGCTGCCTGATGCGATCATGTTGCCAGTCACATATATTGACCGGATAAATAGAAAGAGGTCATTGCCGGAACGTTGGTTCGGTCAATAGTGAAATCAGGCTGCGTTTGTTGTGTCCTGCGATTGCTGAATTTCCTGTATTTCACGGACGCCCAGATAACGCTTAAGGTATTTTTCTGGAGCTTCCCGCAGATCAACCATGACAAGTCCGTCGAGAGATTGGTTGAACCCGTCATTTATTCCAAAGGCAATGAATTTTCCATTTAAAGCGAGATAACGGCGGATAAGAATGGGTATTGATTTGCCGTCATCAATTCGGCCGAGAAGACGATTGATGAAGGGAATATCAGAGGCAGCTTTTACGAGTTCTTTCGACCATGGCCTGTCGGCGATATCGAGCGAAGCAATCGGCCGTACGCGACGACGTAATTCGCTGTTTGCGCTGTAGTGGAGCAGAAACGCATCGGCCAAAAATGATCTCGCCATGATTGAGTATTTCGGCGGTATCGACACCGGGCCGAACAGTGTATGATATCCGGGATTGGCCAGGACAAAGCGCGCAATCCCCTTCCACAGCAGGTCGAGCACTTTGGGGTGCATTTGAAATTCCGGAACAACAAAGGAGCGACTAAGTTCAATCGCCTTTCCCAGCTGAGAGATGAAATTGAGGTCGTACTTGTAAACGGACTGGCTGCACATGCTGTCTATGCCATGTAGTTCGGCCAATTTGTCTGCTCTTTCCAGGCGATAGCCGCCGGCAATCTGTGATTTTTCTTCATCCCACACGAACAAATGCCAATAATATTGATCGAATGCATTTCGATCGACTTCCTCGCCACTACCGGCGTCTATTGCACGGAAGGTACGCTCCCGGCATATGGCGATCTGATCCATTACACAGCCGAGTTCGCTGTAAGGTGCGCAGTAGACCCTGAATGAATTGTGTTTCAAGAGCAGGAATTCTGACAGGCTTTCAAGGCGTTCGGACAGAAGTGAGACGTCAATATCGGGACTGATTTCACTTTGGACGGGGTTTGCAATTTGGACCTCGGCATCGCTGTCGAGGATGTCGCAGGACATTCGCAAGAAGTCGGTGGCGGCACCTACATCATCAAATTTTGTGACTTCTGTTGCCGGAATCGGTGCACCGACCATTGCCGAAATTTTTCTTCCGCTTTGAGATAACATTGCTCTAATGAGGAGCGCGGTGCGGAGACGGCGATGGATGAATTTGGCGAGATAAAAACCAAGCGGATTACGGGCTTTGACAAATATCGGCATACAGGTGGCCTGGTAACGGCGCACCAGCCGGGCAATCATCGGCGTCCATTTCTCGTCTGCTATTTTCATGCCTGGCAACTGTATCTGAGAGACAATCC
>JBPCWJ010000347.1:0-3709 GCA_051009635.1 Rhizobiaceae bacterium | reverse complement strand
GGCAGGATGCAGAAGACAAACCGGTAGCCCGGGGAAGTTGCGTATTGCGTTTGTTGGATATTGACAACCAGCCGGCAGATTCCGGCTGATCAGGCGATACCCGCTTCCCAGCCGAGCATGGCGCGTTTTCTGGTCAGGCCCCAATGATAGCCTGTCAGGTCACCGGATTTTCCAACAACACGATGGCAAGGCACCACGAAGGAAATCGGATTGCGGCCTACGGCGCGGCCAACAGCACGCGAAGCGGCAGGATTACCAAGATTTCCGGCTATATCGGAATAGGTTGTCGCCTTGCCTGGCGGTATCTTGAGAAGGCCTTCCCAAACGCGGATCTCAAAATCCGTGCCGATCAACACGATCCGCAATGGATCGCCGGACTGCCAGGCTTGTGGGTCAAATGAGCGCTGAGCATACCGACTGGTAGCAGTTTTATTTTCCACATAGTTCGCCCTGGGCCATCGTGATTTCATATCGTCAAGCGTGGCATCCTCTTCACCGGCATCACAAAATGCCATTCCCGCCATGCCCATATCGGTTGCCAGGATCAGCGCCTTGCCGAACTGGCAATCGTGAAACCCGTATTGAATTGTCAGGCCTTCGCCCCTGGCCTTGTACACTCCGGGAGACATTGCTTCATGGGTCACGAACAGATCGTGCAACCTGCCAGGTCCGGACATGCCGAGTTCGAAACTCGCCTCGAGAAGGGGCATATCGGAATCAAGAAGGCGCTTTGCGTGATCCAGCGTGACGGCCTGTAAAAATGCCTTTGGCGAAAGGCCTGCCCAGCGCGTAAATGTCTTCTGCAATTGGGTGGTCGACATGCCGGTTTGACGGCTTAATTCTTCGAGACCCGGCTGATCACGCCAATTGCAAGAAATAAGCTCAATGACACGGCGAACCGTTTCATAGTCGCTTCCCATTTTTGTATCAATAAATGACATGATCATTTTCCGGTTCTGATTCAATCTGGAACAAGAATAAGCCCAAGGCTGGATATCCACCACCCGATTCTTGCCAGCAGAAATGTTGTCGGAAATCCGGGGATACTCCAAGGATCAGGTAGTCAGCGAGCTTTTACCGTTGCGAGTGCCTGCCCGAATTCCGCTGCAAAACTTTCCCGATCCGGAGGGTTTAAAAAGGAACCAATATCAATGTCGCGTCCCTGTCCAAGCAAGTGCATTCTGGTAATGCCAATCTCGTCATGACGATTGACAATAAAGCGGGTCCAAAACGGGTTGAAGCGATGTTCAACAACCCGGCCATTTGGCGCAATCTGGCGCACGAGGACGTCATCGGGCCAAACTGCAATTTCCTCGCTTGCGCGGCCAGCCCGGTAATTGATCGTGAAGGCCAGCCAGACAATCAAGATATCGAGGCACATAAAGGCGAGAACCGGCCAGGCACCTGCAATCATGAAAATAAGACTAGATGTCAGGCAGGTCACCGCGACAAATATCATCAACAGTATAAATCCCTGCCGTGATAATGATCTATGCGGCAATAACCGTGCTGCAAAGACGGGTGCATCAGAATGGGCTTGAGCTTCACCATTTTGGTTGCGGTGTTCCATAACAAACAATTATAGGAATATTGAATGCATTTGAAAGAGCCGAAGGCTGATGACTGAAAAAAGCACAAAGAAAAAGAAGCCGAGGGCAGCAAGAAAAAGACTACCCCGCTCGCGCTACAACAAAGCCGAAATTACGGAGATATTTGAAAGATTTCGTGCCCAGCAGGCAGAGCCCAAGGGCGAACTTGAGCATGTCAACGCATATACGCTCCTGGTTGCTGTCGTGCTTTCAGCCCAGGCAACAGATGTCGGGGTCAACAAGGCCACACGAAAACTGTTCGAGCTTGCCGATACGCCGGAGAAAATGGTTGCGCTTGGTGAGGATCGCGTCCGGGAACTTATCAAGACGATTGGCCTGTACCGCAACAAGGCAAAGAATGTGATTGCCTTGTCGCAAATGCTTATTGATGAATATGGAGGCGAGGTACCACAGGACAGGGATATTCTGACGAAATTGCCCGGCGTAGGCCGCAAGACGGCAAATGTGGTAGTCAACATGGCATTCGGCCAGGAAACAATCGCTGTTGATACGCATATTTTCAGGATTGGAAACCGGCTTGGTCTTGCACCGGGCAAGACGCCGGACGAGGTAGAAGCCGGACTAGAGAAGGTCATCCCGCCCCAGTTTTTACGTCATGCTCACCATTGGCTCATCCTGCATGGCCGCTATGTCTGCACAGCAAGGAAACCACGATGTGAGGCATGCGTCATTGCCGACATCTGCAAATCGGCGGAAAAAACCAGTGAAATCCCGGCACCTATAGTAGCGACCGACGGCTAACCGAACATCTTACCGGCCCGTATGTTGAACCACATCAGGCTGCGGCATGATTGCGGCTATCCTCGCGTTCATCCGGCCGGCGGGCAGAAACTGCCTTTTGGACATGCACCATCATTGCAGTGGCAAAGAGCGGTGTCAGCAGGTTGAGGATCGGAACCGCCATGAAACCGGCAATGACAAGGCCGGAGAGAAAAATCTCAAGCCCGTGAGCGCGCCGGAGCGCATTGGCATCCGCCTCGGAACGGAAGCGCATGGCTGAAAACTGGAAATATTCGCGGCCAAGCAGCAAGGCATTGACGAAGAAGAAGATGGCAAAGTTGATTCCGGGCAAAAGTACCAGCATCAACGCAAGCAGGTTTGCGGCAATGACAACAAAGGTGAACTCGATGGCAAGGAACATGGAAGGGATCAAGGCCATGGGCGTACCTTCCGGGTCATCAGGATAATGGCGCTCTTCCACCCTTTCGGCGATCTCGTCCAGAAACAGGCCAGCAAATAATGCAGATACCGGCCCGATCAGGAAACCCATACCAATGAACATGCCTGTGCCCAGCAGCCAGACCATTGCTGTTGCAACCCATGGCCAGGGGCCCAGAACCGGGGTGAGGAATGTGGAGACAAGCGTTTCGAGAATAAACCAGACCAGGATGAGCAATACGATGGTCATCCCGAGCGATTTCCACAAAACCGACCGGAAATTCTTTTCAAACAATTGGCTGGCGGCCAATCTGGCGGATTGTATGATCAAGTTCTGAACCTTCAAAATGTCATAAACTTCGTTGTTCGACACAGAAATGGGGATGACCGGCAGCTGTATCAACAGGTCGCGTTGCCTTGTTAAGCAATTGGCGCGTGTTAAGGCTTTTCAACTTCCGGTTTGCCCTATATGCAATGCGGGCGTTTCACCAGCCAATTCTCCAAAATCAGGAAAGCAGAAGAATGTCCGAAAAACGTTTTGACGTGCTGACAATCGGTAATGCCATTGTTGATATCATTGCCAGTACAGATGATGACTTCCTGGTCAAGGAGAACATCGTGAAAGGTGCGATGAACCTGATAGATGCCGAACGCGCTGAACATCTATATTCCGTCATGGGTCCGGCGATCGAGGCATCTGGCGGAAGTGCTGCAAATACCGCCGCCGGTGTTGCCGGATTTGGCGGCAAGGCCGCCTATTTCGGCAAGGTTACCGATGACCAGCTGGGAAAGATATTTACCCATGACATTCGCGCTATCGGAGTGGATTACAACACGGCACCGCTTGCGGAGACCCCACCTACAGCGCGATCCATGATTTTCGTGACCCCGGATGGCGAGCGTTCCATGAATACCTATCTGGGCGCCTGTGTCGAGCTGGG
>JBPCWJ010000346.1:0-6262 GCA_051009635.1 Rhizobiaceae bacterium | reverse complement strand
TACTCCACCTTGTAGCTGTCGACGATATCGATGTTCTGGTAGACAGCGTCAGCGGTGCCGAGATACCAGAGATTCTCATTCACCCGTTGGGAAGCCGGGAGAATATCCAGATATTCATTACGTTCGGCCCGGAAAAATGACCAGCCACGCTGACAGTGCCTGATCAGGCTGTGCGCCTTGTATTGCGTGGCAATTGCCATTTTTCTGATGCCGGAATTGAGCGCGTTCGACAGGGCAAAGTCTATGATCCGGGTCTTGCCGCCGAAGAAAACCGCCGGTTTGGCCCTAATGTCGGTGAGCTCCATAAGGCGGCTCCCCCTTCCGCCCGCCAAAACAAATGCCATGGTCCTGGTGGATAGCCTCGCTTGAGATGATGCCATCTTCCTCCCCTTCCTTTTACTGCCTTGGGTACAGTCTGGGTTTCATGTGCTCAAAAAACTCATTTGCCTTCATAAGTTAAAATCAATGTCGATAGAGGCGGTAGCACCACTTCTGCCTTTGCCGGTTGACCGTGACTGTTGCCTTTGGAGGCCCTGATTGTTACCATATTTCCACGGCCGCCACCGCCATAAATCGCCGCATCGGTATTTAGAACCTCTTTCCATTTTCCTGCTTTTGGCAGGCCAATTGAATATGAGCCACGTTCGACGGGTGTGAAATTACAAATCACCAACGCAATTTCATTTTCGGATAAGCCACGGCGTATCCAGGCATAGACAGAATTGTCTTCATCGTTGGCTTCTATCCATTCAAAGCCGTCCGGTTCACAGTCCTTCAAGTGAAGTGCCGGAAGCTTGCGATAGATTGAATTGAGATCCCGGATCAGCCGTTGAATTCCTTCGTGATACGGATTTTGGGTACACTGCCAGTCTATTTCGCTGTCATGGTTCCATTCGGCTGGTTGGGCGAATTCCTGTCCCATGAACAGAAGCTTCTTGCCGGGATGTCCCCACATATAGCCGTAGTAGGCTCTAAGGTTGGCAAACTTCTCCCACTCATTTCCTGGCATTCGAGCCAGCATTGAGCCTTTCCCGTGCACGACCTCATCATGGCTGATCGGCAGAATGAAGTTTTCGGAAAATGCATAATGCAGTCCGAAGGTCATCTTATGGTGGTGGTATTTTCGGTGAACAGGGTCTTCCTTGATGTAGGAGAGCGTATCATTCATCCAGCCCATATTCCATTTATAGCCAAATCCGAGACCGCCGCTGTCCACCGGCCTTGATACCTGCGGAAATGAAGTGGACTCTTCAGCCACGGTCATAATACCTGGTACTTCGCCATAGACTGTCGAATTCATGGATTTGAGCATGTCGATGGCTTCATAATTCTCCCGGCCGCCATCCTTATTGGGTATCCATTCACCCTCTTCACGGGAATAGTCGCGGTATAGCATTGAGGCGACAGCATCAACTCGAAGGCCGTCTACATGATACTCCTCCAGCCAATAAAGCGCATTTGAAATCAGAAAGTTAGCTACTTCCCTTCGACCGTAATTATAGATGAGGGTGTTCCAATCCCGGTGAAATCCCTCCCGGGGGTCGGCATGCTCGTATAGTGCTGTGCCATCATATTTCGCCAGGCCATGGGAATCTTCGGGGAAATGGCCGGGTACCCAGTCCAGTAACAATCCAATACCGGCGCGGTGGGCGGCATCGACCAGGTCCCGAAACTCGTGTGGCGGTCCGTGGCGGATCGTTGGCGCAAATAACCCGACTGGCTGGTAACCCCAGGAACCATCAAAGGGGTATTCGCTGATTGGTAGCAACTCGATGTGGGTGAAACCCATATCCTTGACATAATCAACAAGCTCGACTGCTGCTTCCTTATAGGAAATCGGACGACCACCTTCCTTGCGCCGCCAGGAAGAAAGATGAACTTCATAAATGGAGATTGGAGCATTGCGGGCATTATGCCCGGTCCGTGAGTCCATCCATTTCCGGTCTTTCCAGCCATATCCGCTTATGTCGCGAACAATGGATGCGGTTTCAGGCGGATGCTGGGAACCAAATCCAACCGGGTCCGCCTTTGCCGGCAGCATATGACCGGAAGCGCCAATTATCTCATATTTGTAAGCTTCGCCATCTGTAACAGCCGGAATAAAAATTTCCCAGAATCCGGTCGTACCGCGCCGCCGCATGACATGGCGCCTGCCATCCCAATTATTGAATCCGCCAATTACTGAAACCCTTTGGGCATTCGGTGCCCAGGTGGCAAAATGGGTGCCGTCTATTCCTTCATGCTCGATTACATGAGCGCCAAGCACAGTCCATAGGCGGCGGTGGGTACCTTCGGAAAGCAGGTACTCATCCATTTCGCCCAACACGGGAGCAAAACTATAGGGGTCCAAAATTTCCCAGACCTTGCCCTTGCCGTCATCGCAACGAAGAACATATTTGCCGCCGGAAGTAACCTTGCCTGAAAACAGTCCGGAACCATCTGAACGTTCCGCTAGTTTAAATTCCTTTGACCCGACAATAGCGGATATGGTTTTGGCTCCAGGATCAAAGGCGGTGACATAGTCGGTTTTTCCAACGGTATGACGGCCAAGTATGGAGAAGGGATCGTCGAACGTTCCCAACTCGATTTTGCGTGCGATATCATCGCTTACGGGGAAAGCTGGGCGATTGCCCTTGGCCTTTGACATTTTCTCATCGTACGACACTACGCATCAACTTCAACTGCGAATGGAAGATTATTTTACCTACATTATGCCTTCAGGGGTCTGGCATTCCAAATCTGATCCATATAGTCGCGGATTGTCCGATCAGAGGAGAACCAGCCAGTGCGGGCAACATTCAACAATGCGCTGCGGTTCCACCGGGATTTGTCGAGGTAAGCCTTATCCACCTGTCTCTGCGCCCGCCAGAAATCGGCAAAGTCCGAGCAAACCATGAAATAGTCAGAGGTGGTGAGGTTTTCGACAATGCCGTGATAGCGTGCAGGCTCTTCCGGAGAAAACTTTCCCGATCTGATTGCTTCAACTGCATTTGCCAATCTTGAATCGGCAGCAATTGCAGCAGCGGCATGGTTTGGCTTTTCCCTAAGCTTGATGACTTCATCTGCTTTCATTCCGAACAGGAAGAAATTTTCCGGACCAACGCGCTCGCGGATTTCGACATTGGCTCCATCAAGCGTGCCGACTGTAAGTGCGCCGTTGAGGGCAAACTTCATGTTGCCGGTTCCGGATGCTTCCTTGCCAGCGGTTGAAATCTGTTCCGACAGATCGGCTGCCGGTATCAGGCGCTCAGCCAGTGTCACATTATAATTTGGTATGAAAATTACTTTAAGGAACCGGTTTGTCATTGGATCAGCATTCAGTACGGCAGATACGTCGTTGATCAACCGGATTATATCCTTCGCGAAGAAGTATCCCGGTGCGGCCTTACCGCCAAATATCTTGACGCGCGGGGTCCAGTCTCCATTCGGATTGTCTTTTATCTCGAGCCAAAGTGCTATGGTTTCAAGAATATTGAGATGCTGGCGCTTGTATTCGTGGATGCGCTTGATCTGAATGTCGAACATGGCATCTGGGTCGATATCCAGATCATGATTTTCAGAAATCCATTCAGCAAGCTCGGTCTTGTTTGCCTTTTTCACATCGGCAAATCTGTCCATGAATGTGTCGTCTTCGACGAATTGCTCCAGCTTTCGTAATTGCTCCAGATCGCTAACCCATTGAGTGCCTATGGTTTCGCTAATCAGGTCCGAAAGGCGTTGATTGCAGGAAAGCAGCCAGCGGCGTGGCGTTACACCATTGGTCTGGTTGATGATCCGATCAGGATGCAGTTGGTGGAGATCCTTGAATACCGTCGATTTCATCAGGCTGGTATGGAGCGCGGACACACCATTGACCTTGTGGGCCATCATGAACGATAGCTCACCCATCTTGACTTCGCCACTTTCGAGGGCGGTGACTTTTGGTTTGGGGTAGGCCGCCATATGCGCTTCATTGATGCGCTCGATAATGGTCATGTGACGTGGCAGCAATCTGCTCATCAGCGATTCAGGCCAACGTTCCAATGCTTCCGGTAACAGGGTGTGATTGGTATAGGACAGACAGTTCCGGGTGATTTCGACTGCGTTAGAAAATTCCAATCCGCGTTCGTCATGCAGAATGCGGACGAGTTCCGGCCCCGCGATCGCCGGATGGGTATCATTGAGCTGGATAGCCACCTTCACCGGCAGTTTGTGAAGATCATCATATTCGCTGTCAAATCGGCGCAGGATATCGCGCAGAGACGCTGCGGTGAAAAAGTATTCCTGTTTGAGGCGTAATTCCTTGCCGGCCTCGGTGGTATCATCAGGGTACAGAACGCGGCTGATCGTTCTTGCCAGAGCTTCATGTTCTGCCGCTGCCGCATATTCACCCCGGTTGAATCTTTCCAGATCAAATTCATTTACAGGTTCGGCTGACCACAGCCGAAGGGTGTTTGCCCAGTGCGCCTGCCAGCCTACAATCGGGGTATCATAGGCCGCCGCCATAACCGATTGGGCAGGCTTCCAGATTGCGTGGCTACCCGTTTCGATGACCCTGCCGCCAAATCCAATTTCAAAAGCGGCTTCCGGGCGTTCAAATTCCCATGCGTGCTTTTGCTGTAACCAGGTTTCTGGTGCTTCCACCTGCCGGCCTTCGACAAAGCTCTGTCGGAAAAGCCCATGTTCATAGCGGATTCCATATCCATAGGCTGGGCATGAGAGCGTGGAAAGGGATTCCAGAAAGCAGGCGGCCAGTCGCCCCAATCCACCATTTCCGAGGGCTGCATCCGGCTCATCTGCAAGTACGGTATCGTAGTCAATACCGAGTTCGCGCAGCACGGTCTGGGCACGTTCATCCAGGCGCAGATTGACCAGAGCGTCCTTGAGCAATCTGCCAATCAGGAATTCCATTGAAAGGTAGTAGACCCGTTTGCCGGCCTGGGCATAGGTGGCGCGAGTTGAGCGGAACCAGCTATCAACGATCTGATCGCGTGTGGCGTAGGATAGTGCCATACGCCAATCGTAGATTTGCGCATGACCGGCATCCTTGCCAAGTGTATAGGTTAGATGGTGAAGAATGGAATCCCTGAATTCTTCAGCGCTGAGCGGATTTTCATACGACATATTACAAAGACCTGTCTTTTTCGGGAGGATACTGCGAGGAGTTTTAGTGATCCGTTGGGAGCCGGTCACCAAATGCAGACACGATCATTTTTTTTTACCAAGACCGGTTCATCTAACCGGGAAACAGTTATGGAATCAGTTGCGAGCTGTCCTGATTGGAGTTTCATTACCAAAATTCATGTGTTCGACAAGGGTAGTGCGATGATTTGCAGCTTGTCGCGGGTCGAATTCCTGCAGGTGTTGCACGAATTCATTCCTCGAATTTCTGCCCTGCATTGTCAGGATTGGGCATTTTCCAGTTCGCGGTGAAGGCGGGCCACTTCCCTGGATCTGGGGGAAGAAAACCGGCCAAGTACAAGGTAAGCGACGGGTGTCAGGAACAATGTCGCCAAGGTTGCCATTCCCAAACCACCTACAATAACCCAACCCAGGGATATACGTGCTTCAGCTCCTGCACCCGATGCCAGAACAAGGGGGAGGCCGCCAAGGACGGTCGAGATCATGGTCATTAGAACAGGTCTCAACCGCCGGTTGGAAGCTTCTTCTATTGCCTCACGAACAGATTTGCCACGGTCACGTAGTTGGTCGGCGAATTCCACTATGAGGATACCATTCTTGGCCATTATACCCACCAGGAGGACCAGTCCGATCTGGCTGTAGACGTTCAGGCTCGTTCCGGTCAACGCCATGGCGAACACGGCGCATGCCAATCCAAGCGGGACAGTCAACATGATGATAAACGCGCTTACAAAGCTTTCGAACTGGGCGGCCAGGACCAAAAGCACAACGATGATAGCGAATAAAAAGGTCTTTCCGATATCGTTGTAGGTCTCGTTCAGCGTGGCAGCTTCAGATAATGGAATTATCCGCGCGCCGGGTGGCAGGAGAGGGGTGGCAATCTCATTTGTAGCCGCCAAGGCATCGCCAAGCACCAAATCATCGCCTAGGCTTGCGGTTATTGAAACTGACCGTAGCTTTTGCTCGCGGCCAAGCGAGGGAGCGACAGCTTTTTCCTCCAAACTGGAGATTGCCGAAATCGGCACGGTCTTTCCATTTCCGGTACGAACAAAGATATTCTCCAGATCGGTTGGGTCATTGATTGGATTTCCGGTGGATATCAGCTTGATGTCAACGGCGCGATCCTTGACGAATACAGTGC
>JBPCWJ010000345.1:0-3529 GCA_051009635.1 Rhizobiaceae bacterium | reverse complement strand
GCAGGACCATTGGCCGGAAATTCATCCCGTTTTTCCCAACACTGCGACCGGCCACTGTCTTTTCAATGTTCTATTAGCCTTCTGCAACGGCTTTGAAAAGTGTTGCATTGCAACACTGGCATATTTTCATCAGTTTCCACTAAAGCGGCGGATAAACCCTTCCATGAAAAACCGGCCGGGCTGGGTAATACAGGCCGCCATTCCCTCAAGCGCCGGATTTGGATTGGTGATCATGCAAACAGGAATTTCCTCCAGAATTTCGTGATGGGGCGCCTTGTTCTCGAATTCTGCCCGGAACCGCTTTCTGTCCAGAAGTGTTTGAATTTTTTGTGGAATTCCACCCGCAATGTAAACGCCACCATGCGCAAGTGCAATCAATGCCATATCGCCGCAAATTCTCGCCAGAAGGGTAAGGAAGAGTTCAACCGCTTCAACAGATTGCGAATCGACTGCATTAATTGCCCCCGCAGAGATTTCTGCAGCGGATCTTTCCGCAATTGGGCCTCCATTCGCCTTGCAGATGGCCTGATAAAGATTTTCAAGGCCCTGACCCGAAACAACCAATTCCGCGCTCACCCGATTGTCGAGCACTTCCAAATGCGGCCAGATCTCGATTTCGCGCGGGGTGCGGGGCCCAATATCAATATGTCCGCCCTCCCCGGACAATATGGCCCATTTGCCATTGACAAAGACAAGAGTGGCAATTCCAAGACCGGTACCGGGGCCGACTACCACTTTGGGTTCGAGATTAACAATCTCGCCCTTGCCGATAAAGACCATGTCTTCCTGCGGAAGAACAATTGCTCCCAGGGCCTGGGCCGCAAAATCATTCATCAGGCAAAGGCTTTCCAGATTAAACGCCGTAGTCAGTTCCTTTGGCCGGATGACCCAATCCCCGTTTGTTAAAAGAAATTCGTCGCCGTGAAGTGGGGTTGCAATTGCCAGCATCATGGTAGCCGGAACAATCGATGTCCGGTCCAGAACAGCGCTCTGGATCGCGCCGTCGATAGTATCGAAAGACCTGATTTGCACCGGGTCGAAATGCTCCGCACCCGAATTGCTGTCGCGGATTAATGCAAAACGGGCATTGGTGCCGCCTATGTCCCCAATTAATACCGGAAATGCGAAATCCACTTGCCGCTCCATTGTGCCTGGTGGCGATTATTTTGATCCATGCCAACTGTCACGCAAAGGCGCCTCATCATCAACGCCTGGGCCATTGACATAAATCTGATCAAAATTCTTGTACTGGTCTCGACATGATATTCAATGGCTTAAGTTTGGAGTCTCTGGTTTATGGCATGCATCACCAATGAAAATTCTATGTGCAATCTCCAAAAATCCATGCAAAACTGAATTAGGGATGGCGGCCGATTTTGGGCTTGCAGCCTGATCCTGAAGGTGTTTCCGGCCAGTGTCCGTTTGAGTGGCAGGAAACCATAGGCCGTAGCCAATTGGACAATTGGCAGTCGTATTCAGGATTTTAATAATAAGCCATCGCAACGAAAAACAGGGAAATCAAAATGAAGCGTTTAGTTCTTGGAATGGTCGTTGGGTTCATCTCGGCTGTCTCAGCGCAGGCAATGGATTCAAAGCCGGCAGTAATTTACGATGCTGGCGGAAAAAACGATAAGTCGTTCAATGAAGCTGCCTTTACTGGCGCCGAAAAATTCAAGGCAGATACCGGGATAGAGTATCGCGAATTTGAAATTCAAAATGATGCGCAGCGCGAACAGGCCATGCGCCGTTTCGCCGAAGATGGAAACGAGCCAATTGTAGCAATCGGCTTTTTACAGGCTGCCGCGCTCGAGAAAGTCGCAAAGGAATTTCCTGATGTGAAATTTGCGATTGTCGACATGGTGGTCGATCTCCCCAATGTACGCTCCATCGTTTTCAATGAGCATGAGGGTTCTTACCTGGTTGGTGTGATGGCCGCCAAGGCGTCAAACACCGGCAAGGTGGGATTTATTGGAGGCATGGACATTCCGCTGATCCGCAAGTTTGCCTGCGGCTATAAGGGCGGCGTGAAGTCGGTTTCTGCAGAAGCCGAAGTCTTCGAAAACATGACCGGCACGACACCGGAAGCCTGGAATGACCCGGTCAAGGGAAGCGAACTTGCAAACTCCCAATTTGATCGCGGTGCTGATGTTGTCTATCACGCTGCTGGTGGCACAGGCGTTGGCGTCCTGCAGGCCGCTGCTGATGCCGGAAAGCTGGGAATTGGCGTTGATTCCAACCAGAATGGCATGCATCCAGGTTCTGTTCTTACCTCCATGCTCAAGCGGGTCGATGTGGCTGTCTATAACGCATTTACCGATGTGAAGAACGGTGAATGGACGGCCGGTTTCGATGTATTGGGCCTCAAGGAAGGCGGCGTAGGTTACGCAATGGATGACAACAATGCCTCATTGGTGAACGAGGAAATGCTGGCTGCCGTCAAAGCCGCTGAGAGTGACATTGTGTCCGGCAAGGTTGCCGTTCATGACTTCATGTCAGATTCCAATTGCCCATATTGATTGGTTTCAAGTTTCCGGAAACAGGCGCCGCCAGAACTTTCCGGCGGCGTTTTGTTTGATCATCAGGCCGGGCTGACGGTATCCCCGATGCTGATCTTGCCTGCCTCAAGTACCGCTGTGCAGATCCCGCCATGTCCGCGCATCGCATTGTAGCCGCCTTCACCCAAAGCAGCTTCCATGCGTGAGCAGGGTGGGCACAATTCCGTACCCTTCAAAATGGCGTTGCCCAAACGTATCTTGCGATGTCTCAGGGCGATGAGATTAATCCCGCTGACAACGATGTTACGCCGCAGAATTGCCGGATCCAGCTCATCAAGACCAGCAAGCGATGCAATCACCGGCAGATGCTCGGCCTGGATCAGCGTAACAGCGCGCGCACCTTCCTTTTGCCGATGATCTCTGGCAAGCCCCGTCAAACCCACATCTACTGATTCAAGCGATTGAACCAGAGCTTTTCTTGCTGGCCTGATTCCAATCCACTCAATGCGTCCCTTTCGGGGAAATATGGAAGTCAACTCGTCTATGGTTTTCATGTGTCTGACTTTCGATCTTACCAGTGAGGTGGCTTTGTATCGGGTGCTATCTCCGCAAGATTTTCTTCAAGCGAAACAAAACGCCGCGTCAGTACATCAAATTTTCTTTGCATTTCACCCAGGTTTTGCGCCATTGCCGCCAATTCTGCCGACATTTCATCAATCACATTGGCCTGATGGGCGGATAATTCCTCCAGTTTCTGTAATCGGTCCTGGTCTGTTTCTTCTTCTTTCATCGGACAAATTCTTCCAACCGGCCTCTGAACGTCTTCTCGAGCGCTTGAGGTTTCTTGCTGTCTGGGTCCACATAAACATGCACAAAATATCCCTGTGCGGCAGCGATTTCATCATCATTGCGAAACAGCGCAATTTCGTACCGGACAGAACTTGTGCCGATATGACCAATACGAATTCCTGCAACAACCTCGTCTGGAAACCTGATCTCGGAAAAATAGCTGCATCCGGTTTCGACAACCAGAC
>JBPCWJ010000344.1:0-3896 GCA_051009635.1 Rhizobiaceae bacterium | reverse complement strand
TTACTCTGTTATACATGCTCGAAATCCAGATACTTTCGGTTGCATATCCACTTTGTATCCGTACAAATTTACTCCCGTCATTTCGCGTTATTTTGTGAACGCAGACCAAGACTAACCGCGTGGTGGACGGCCGACTAACCGCGTGGTGGACGGCCATTTGGAACGCATGCCACAATTCTTCCGGGTGTGGTTTTACATTGACCAGCTATTGTGCCGCCACGTGGCGGTTGAATTGTGCAGGCATTGCCTTCAGCCTTTGCACTACATGCAGCAATTGCGAATTGGGGCGGTCCGTTTCTACGCCTTTCACCGCCTTGCTGCCTGTTACCTCGAGGTCTTTGCAGGCCGGGACGCTGTTGCCCGGGAAATCCTGCAGCCTGTTCTGGCCTGTTGTTACGCGGCCCACTTCCGGCAGTCTCGCCACCACGAAACCCTGTGCCTATGTTTCCATATACGCAGCGTGGGAAAAATGGATAGTTGTCGGTGGCGAAATAGACATATTTTCCGTTGAGTGTCCCGCCATTACACCGATCAAGTTGCCCTGATCCGGCCTTGTAGACCCAATCCTCGTTGTAGGTGCCATCATATTTGCCACCGGGCGCGCTTGGCCGTGATCCGGAATTCAACTGGTAGCTTGGTTTGATCTTTGATCCCAGGTAGTGAATTTCATGACCATCGGCGGCATAGCCAATCAATGAGCCTTTGGCAGATTTCATGATTGCAGGCGAGGGGCCGTGATAATGATAGATGCCGCTCCGGTCGACGTGAGCATTATTGCTGTCCATGCCAAGCTTGTTGCGGGCGCCCAATCCTTCGAGGTTCCAGCCTGATGATCTATCCCGGCTAAAGCCGCGCGGGCTGGAGGCATCGTAATAATCCGTAGTGCCAGGACGCAGAATTATACCATTAAGGGCAAACCCTACCGTTCCTCTTACCGGTTTGGCGCTATTGCCCTTTACAGGGTTCAACGGCACACAAAGCCTCATATTTTGTGCAGAAATCGAATTTGGATTGCCCAAATTGGGGAACGTCCCGGTGCCATGATTCGGAATTCCGTTGGAGGACATACAGCGGTAGGTGCCTGATTCAGTCAGTTCCACTTTGTTTGATGTTGCATGGCTTGATGAAACCGAGAAGTTTATGGCCAGCGCGGTCAAGCTAATGAGCGAGACCAGCGATGTTGTCGATTTGTATTGAGCGTTCATCATATCATTCCTTGTTTGGTGGTTGCCAAGAATGCCGACGCTGATGAAGTTAGTCATCGATAATGCAGCCCATTGGCAGGAATGTTGAAGAAAATGTGGAGAACAACGAGATTGGCGTTAACCGTAATGGGCTAAAGGCTTTCCAGGCTTCATTCTCCGTCCACATTTGTTAATCATCTAATGGAACATGTTCTGGAAAAGACTTTCCATGCGCAAGAAGCTGTTTATCGCAATATTGGCGACAACCGGGGTAATCGTGTTGTTCATGGCCGCCATGATTGCTGTCTCCATGCAGGCTGGATTTTCGCAATATGTGTTGGAGGCGGAATTAGACAGGTTTGAACCTGTCAGGAACAGATTGGCGCAGATGCACGATCCGGAAAATCCGGGCTGGCCGCAACTTCAAGCCAACCGTCGGCAGTTTAATCAATTGATCAGACAGAGTGTGCCGGGTCCGCCACCACCCGGACAGCGGCAACCGAATGAAACCCGGCGCCGGCCGCCACCTGATCCTTTGCAGCTTGGTCAAAGAATTTCACTTCTCGATACCGAGGGTAACCTGATTGCAGGGGCGCAGCCCAGAGGACGGAGAACCAGCCAGAGGGCTATCTATCAGACTGGTGAAGACGGCAGGCAAGAGTTGACCGGCTATCTTTCCATTGCCATGCCACGAAATGCAGGCCCGGGAGCAAGCCAGATATTCCTGTCGGATCAGTTGAGGACTCTTGCAATGGCAGCAGCATTGGCTCTGGCAGTATCGGCATTCGCTGCATATTTTCTTTCAAGGCAATTTGTGGGACCAGTCAATACAATCATGGAAGGGGCAAAACGGCTCGCCTCCGGAGATTTCGATTATCGGTTGGAAAAGAACAGTCTGGACGAGTTTGGTGATCTCGTCGATCAGTTCAATACGCTTGCACAGAAGCTTGGCGCAGCAGAGATTGCAGAGCGGCAATGGGTATCTGATACATCCCATGAATTGCAGACACCCATTGCTGTGTTACGTGCGGAAATTGAGGCCCTGCAAGATGGCATTCGCAATGCTGATGACAAAACCCTCGCCACATTACATCAATCTGTATTGAGGCTGTCTTCGCTTGTTCAGGATCTCAGTCAGCTTGCATTGGGAAGGGAAGGCGGCCGTGCGGCAAATTTCATGCCTGAAAGCCTGTCCGAAATTGTTACTAACTCCGCTCAAAATGCGGGTGCCTTGATTGAGGAAGCCGGGCTGTCACTGGAAACTGATATTAAACCGGATATCGTTGTTGAATGTGATCATTTGCGCATGGGTCAGCTTGTTGACAACCTGATAGCCAACGCGAAGCGATATACGAATGCGCCTGGAACGATACGCGTTGAGTTGTCAAAGCAACCGGATGAAGCAAGATTGGTTGTTGAGGATTCAAACTCACCACCGCCGGACACTGCCATGCCATATTTGTTTGACCGGTTTTTCAGGGCCGAAACCTCACGAGCACGGACCCTTGGCGGCTCGGGGCTGGGCCTGTCCATATGCAAGGCAATTGTCTCCGCCCATCGCGGAGAAATCCGGGCGGGAAATTCGTCGTTGGGTGGGCTTAAGGTCGAAATCGAACTGCCGCTATCTCAACGGATCGGGGTCAGGGAAAATTAAATGACACGTAGAATTCTGATCGTTGAAGACGAGCCGGCTCTGGCTGAAATCATCCGGGACTACCTGAAACAGGCTGGAATGGAAGCGACAATCCTCGGGGAGGGTACGAATGCGGTCGAGTTTATCTTGTCGACCAAACCCGATCTGGTTGTTCTTGACGTCATGTTGCCCGGCAAGGACGGATTGACGATCTGCCGTGAGGTTCGCGCGCAAAGTGATATTCCTATCATCCTTGAGACTGCAAGGGTAGAGGAGATTGATCGCCTGCTTGGCTTGGAACTTGGTGCAGATGATTACATTTGTAAACCTTGGTCACCAAGGGAGATGGTGGCCAGGATCAAGAATATTCTCAGAAGAGTGGAAAAGAGAGAATCCGGCAGTGTTGAGCAGCCGGATACAGGCGATATCGTTCTCGATGAAGAGTGCTGGACGGCATCCTATAAAGGTGCACCTGTCGATTTGACAAGGCGGGAATTCCAATTGCTTAAGGTGTTGGTAAAGAGGCCTGGCCGTGTATTCTCGCGAGCCCAATTGCTTGAACAGGCATTCCCTGATGACTCCATGGTTTTTGACCGTACAATCGACAGCCATATCAAGAATATCCGCCAAAAATTAAAGCTATCGGCGGGCGAACAGGAAGTCATCAGGTCAGTCTATGGGGTTGGTTACGCCTATGATGGCTGAACAAGATCAGCCGTATATCATTTCTCCATAATACCTTCACATTGTCTGCAAAAGGCCTGCATTTTTTCTCTCCATATTAGTTTCCACAGACCGAAGTTCCAATCTGAGGAAATCCCCATGAACCAATTTTCAGACCGCATTGCAGGCTTCATCATGGTGCTCTTGCTGGTATTGCTGGCGATTTGCCTGCATCTGATCGCTTCGTCCGCCGGTGCCCATGAAAACCACACTCATTCCGGGCTTGAAGTGACTGTGATGTCCGCCAAGCGGTCTGCTGATGGTATCGCGCTGGAATTTGCATTGAGGAACCACGAAGAATCCCCGATTGCTGTTGAATCGTTACATCTGGAAAACAGGAAGATCGAGGATATTTC
>JBPCWJ010000343.1:0-2824 GCA_051009635.1 Rhizobiaceae bacterium | reverse complement strand
GTCCTGGCTTGTTGGCTCATGTGCTCGTTAGCAAATATGCCGACCATTTACCGCTGTATCGCCAATCCCAAATCTATGGCCGTGAAAACGTTCCTCTCGAACGTTCAACCCTGACAGATTGTGTGAGACGGTCAACAGACTTGCTGGAACCCCTTGCCGATACCATTGGGCGTCATGTGATGGCGGGCGCTGCGATCCACGCCGATGATACACCGGTCAAAGTGCTTGCCCCAGGAACTGGCAAAACCAAGACCGGACGCCTGTGGGTCTACCTGAGAGACGAACGGGATTGGTCTGGCGAGACACGGCCAGCGGCATTCTATCGGTTCACGCCGGATCGTAAGGGCCAATGGCCCCGGGATCATCTAAAAGACTTCAAAGGTTGGCTCCATGCCGACGGCTATGCCGGCTTTGAAGAACTATACCGAACCGGAAACATCAAGGAGGTTGCCTGCCTTGCCCATATCAGACGGAAGTTCTTTGACATCCATGCATCACAAGGGTCCGGCATCGCCAAGGAAGCCCTGGAACGCATTGCGGAATTTTATCAGATTGAGGCCACCATTCGTGGTGATCCGCCGGACAGGCGCAAGGCGGTCAGACAGGAACATGCCATACCGCTCATCGACGATCTGGAATCCTGGCTTCACGTCCAACTCACTCATATCTCGGGGAAATCGGCATTGGCTGGCGCGATCCGCTATGGCTTGACCCGCCTCAAACGCCTGCGCCCCTATCTCGGAGATGGCCGCTTGAGCATCGACAACAATGCTGCGGAACGTGGTATGCGGAGCATAGCTATTGGACGCAAAAATTACCTGTTCATGGGATCTAATAAGGGTGGAAAAACCGCAGCCATTGCATACACGCTCATTGAAACAGCCAAACTCAATGGCGTTGATCCGCAAGCCTTTCTTATCGATGTCCTCAGCCGTATTGCCGACCATAAGATCAACCGGATTGAAGATTTGCTGCCCTGGCGATATGATCAGCAGGACTGAGATAAACCTGATGCCGGACGCTCACCTCAGATCTGCAATATTGGCTGGTCCTGATCGCGACTGAATTTCAACCAGGGGACCTCTGACGCACCTGGTCTAATGGCCGCACTCGATAATGTCCAGAGAGGCCGGCAACGCACCGGATCGGAGCAATATTGACAAATTATTTGCCTCTTCAACAGTAAAGTTACCACTTATCTGCCCGGTACCACCCAGGATGGGTTCCTGAATAATCGGAGCGGAAATAACTTCGTGATCCAAAACAATGGCAAATCGTCGACTCAAATTGTCCCGCGTAACCTTGCCAAATCGCCGCGCCCCAGAATGGTTGAATTGAAATGTTACAACGGGTTCATTCGAACGCTGATCAAAACTCGGCTGTGCGTCAACCAGATCTTCACCCGAAACAAATGCCCTTTTTTTAAGGAGATATTCAATGCCCTCCTCGGAAGAGGGATAAATTCCGGTTCCTGGCGGAACACGCGTTGCTTTCGCCTGTGCTGCTGTCATCGATCGTTCAACAAGCTGAAATGTGAACTTTGCAGTCTTGCCCACCAGTTCTTTAAGCTTTTGCGGGTCGTCAAATCCCGGGACTAGAACAAGTATCCTCGATTGACCCCGACGCTGAATATTCGGCTCGGTCGTACCCAGTTCATCGACGCGCCGGCGAATTGTCTCAATGGTTGATCCAATGGCAGAATTTATTCTGTCCGTAAGCGCCGGTTCGGTTGGCTGAATGGAGATACCCCCCTGACCTGTTTCTGTAATTTGTAGATCATCTCCTCCTACACCAGTGAATACACTCCCTTGGAGCTGCTGCACAATACTGCGCAAAGTCGTCATGGCCCGCTGTTGATCCTCGGGCTTGCGAATTCTCAGAACCACCCGATCTTCGGTTGGACGCAATCCTGTATAGCCAATACGCTCGCCCCTGAGCACATTTCGCGCATCGTCGCGTACTGTTTCCAGCCACTCGGCAATCAGTTCTTCCTTGTTCATCTCCAGACACAGGTGCGACCCGTCCTGCAAGGCCTGGACAAATTTCGGGTTGAGCTTAATTGCTTTGTCATTATCAGCAATCGCCTTGTTATATTGGCCTTTGTTGGCATAGGCATTGCCCCGATTGTAATAGGCGTCGGTAAATTTCGGGTCTAACTGGATCGCCTTGTTATGGTCCGCAATGGCTTCCTCAATTTGACCCTTATTGGCATAGGCGGTTCCCCGGTTGTTATACATAATCGCGAGGTTCTTCTTGCTTATTCTTTTTCCATACACTCGCTTTGTTTTTATAATGCAAGTACAGGCTTTAATTTGGACGTCACCCGTTTTTTTATAATAATCAGAATCTTTCGCCCGAGCTACATCTGGTTGCATCAGTGAGAAAACCAGCACAACAGTACTTGCGATAAAGATCGAGATTGCACGTAACATGGATCGGGTCTCCAATCCACTATCCCGTTACGTCGAAATCGATGCTACAATTTATTTATCTGTTTTAAAGTCCCACCAACCTCTAAGGAATACCGGCAGAGTATCTGATGGGCTTATATCTGTTAGGTGTATAAAGCCTATTTCGTAGTCGCCTCGATTCGATGCAAGGCACAGCGAAAATGGTTTTCTAATATAGCGTGTCAATGTCAGACAAACGCTTTTCTAGCAAAAAAATTCTATAGGTGTGACGGTGACTCGTCAATTATTACGCCAGATGTCCGCTTTGGGTCAAAATCGGTCATTCTGCACGCCCAGATTTACTCACATCCATTGTGCTTGCGCCACATTGCAGCATTATGTCCTTCGGGCACATTGGCACATGGATCGGAATT
>JBPCWJ010000342.1:0-11196 GCA_051009635.1 Rhizobiaceae bacterium | reverse complement strand
CGTTTGGCGATATAAGGATTGTCCGGCGGTCGGAAGAGAGCAGTAATGTTAACGCCATAAGCTGCAGAACCAATTGGCAGCAATTCCCAATTGGCAATGTGAGCGGTGAAACATACAGCCGGCCCCTCCAGCGCTTTCAACTCGGTAAAATTATCAATTCCCGCGATTTCAAACCGGCCTTCCGTTGGGTTTTGGTCGTCGAAATCAAAGATTTGATCCAGATAGGCATATTCTGCGGCAGTTCGAGAGAGTGAACCCCACATTTCGCGTAGTATTTCTTCCACTTCCTCGTCGGTTTTTTCGGGAAGAGCCTGCTTGATATTTTGGCGCGCGACCTCAGTACGTTTGTAACGCATGCCAAAATAGATGCCCAATTTTTCAATCATGTTGATTGAAGCATCCGGCGGGAAAAGCCGCATGAATGCCAATAGTCCAAAAAAGGACTGAGCGATTATCCACTGACCGCTATTGCGCAGAACCACGTACCATTTCGGGTACTTGTTCTTCTTTTTTGACTTATGCAGTGTCGACATCTTGTCCGGTGCTGTTTCAGTCAGAAACCCTCATGATGATCTTGCCAAAAACCTTTCGGCTCTCCATTCGCTCAAGTGCCGTGGCAATATCACCGAATTCAATTTCAG
Source organism: Rhizobiaceae bacterium (assembly GCA_051009635.1). GTDB lineage: Bacteria > Pseudomonadota > Alphaproteobacteria > Rhizobiales > Rhizobiaceae > BOKV01. The sequence goes on along the minus strand of JBPCWJ010000342.1, from coordinate 10,555 downwards.
TGTCGACAACCGGATTGACGATGCCCTTGTTCATTTTTTCCATGGCATCTGCCAGATTCCGCATGTTGCAGCCAAAGGAACCGATCAGGCGCAGTTGCTGCTGGAAGAGCATCATCAGATTTGTTTCTGCTGATACCCCGCTGGTTGAACCGCAGGTAACCAGGCGTCCACCTCGTCGCATCGAAAGCATTGAACCGGGCCAGGTATCCTTGCCGACATGTTCAAATACCACATCGACGCCCTTCTTCCTTGTTATTCTGCGGACCATGCCCTCAAACCGGTCAGTCTGGTAATTTATGACGTGATCTGCTCCAAGTTCCTTGCAGCGTTCGATCTTGTCATCAGAGCCGACAGTCGTAATTACGGTCGCGCCGATTTTCTTGGAAAGCTGTATTGCCGCCGAACCTATGCCCGATCCTCCGGCGTGAATGAGAACAGTTTCGCCGGGTTGCAGTTCAGCATTGTCAAACAGCATATGTTCACAGGTGCCAAATGTTACCGGTGCCAATGCGGCCGCCACATCGCTCAGGCCTTCGGGCGCGGGTACTACATTTCTGGCAGGCATGTTTGCGTATTCCCTGGCATAGCCATCCAGGTGGAAGCCGTGCACGCCCTTGGGATTTTCACAGTGATTGTCCCTTCCTTCCCGGCAGGCGCGGCACCGCCCGCAGGTAGGAGCGCCATAAATCGCTACCAGGTCACCGGTTTTCAGACCGCAAACACCAGGGCCGATTGCCGAAATTTCAGCGGATGCTTCCGCTCCAACGGTCATGGGCAGCTTGCGTTTTGCGAACGCCATTCCCCGCCAGCCCCAAACATCAATATGATTGAGCGCCACGACCCTGATTTTGAGTTGGACTTCTCCCTCGCCTGGCGGAGGAGGGGCATCGATATCGTTGATTTTCACTTCACGATCGGAAACAAGCTGAAGCGCACGCAAGGGGTTCCCCTTCAAAGAAAAGTTTAGGCTTATAAGTCTGCCGGATTTCTAGTTCACATGCGAGCCCAGAACAAGGCATGCATTTTGACCGCCAAACCCGAATGAGTTTGACAATATGTTGTTGACCGATGCTGCCCGCTTCTCATTAGGCACGACATCGAGCGGAATGTCCGGGTCGGGATTATCATAGTTGATGGTTGGCGGGATGACCCCTTCACTCATGGTCAGGAATGAAAACACCGCTTCAACCGCACCACCGGCAGTCAGCGTATGGCCAATCATCGATGTGTTGGAAGAAATCGGAATTGAGTGAATATCATCGCCGAAGACCGCCTTCAGTGAGTTATATTCCATACGGTCGTTTTCTGGTGTCGATGTACCATGCGCATTGATATAGCCGATGTCTCCGGCCTCGACGCCTGCATCTTCAAGCCCCTGCTTGATTGCCGTGATGACAGGTGCTCCGTCCGGGCTGGAGCGTGTGCGATGGAATGAATCTGCTTTTTCGCCAACACCGCGAATGACGCCCACGATTTTTGCACCACGTGCTTCAGCGTGTTCCAGAGATTCCAAGACCAATGCCGCCGAACCTTCCGACATGACGAAGCCGTCCCGATCCTTGGAGAATGGCTTGGATGCCTTTTCAGGGTTTTCATTTTGTGTAGTCAGCGCAGACAATAGCGAAAACCGGATCAAGCCCTCTGCTGTGACCGAGCCGTCAGAGGCTGCACAAAGGGTTGCATCGGCATCACCACGCCTGATGGCTTCAACACCCTGCTGCAAAGCCGTTGCGCCTGAGGCACATGCGGTGGAAAGCGAAATGGGCAGGCCTTTCGTACCAAACTTTTCCGCTATCCGGTATGCGATCGTACCGAGCTGAATAATCTGATGCATCCGTTCATGCTTGTTGGCGCGCGCGGCTGCAAGCAATTGTTCGTAACCCGGCTCTGCCTTGATGTTTTCACTCATCAATTGAAATCTGTGCTGCCATTCAAGTTCCACCGGCGGGGCAGCAAAAAACAGTGGCCCAGGAATGCCGTTGGTGCCGAATCCAGCCTGTTCCAGCGCCTCGCCGGAAGTAGACTCTGCCATGGCATAGGAGATTTCCGGGGCAGAAACCTCATCGGTTTCCATGAAGTCTACGGTACCTGCAATTGTGGTATTGATACCTTCGGTCGGAAAACGGTTGATCTGGTGAATTCCGGAGCGGCCTGATGTCAAAGCCTCCCAGTTTTCTTCCTTGCCTCTGCCAAGTGATGTGACGACACCCATTCCTGTAACAACGACGATTGGGCGTCCGAGATGGTCAGTGTATTTTCCAGACATTGCCTGCTCTCCGTTTCACGAAATTGTCAGATTTTTTCGACGAGGCCGAAACCCTCACCGCGATAATGGCCGATCGTACTTACCAGAAGCGCATCGGGTACTGATTTTGATTCGCTTTCAGCGTTTTCAAATGGAGCATAGAAACCCTGATTGTGGATTGCCAGTGCGGCCAGCGCAATTCCCGTCGGGAAATTTGCCTCCAATGGATTGCCCACCATTGTTGTAAAGGCCCGAATTGCAGCGTCGTCTCCCAGATGCCGGTGCAGGGCATCATATTCAAGCTGTGTTGTTTGGGCATATCCAGAGGCACCTGACAGGACACCCATACCCGGTTTTGCTCCCAAGCCGTCGAGAATAGTGTCCATTCTCGCTGCCGTAGAGGCGTCGTCCCGAGGACCCAAATCCGACCCCACACCGGAAAGCTTGGCATAAGCCTTGGCGCCACGCGATTTTGCATGATCTGCTGATTCCAGTACGAGAAAAGTACCGGCGGTTCCGGTGATCATTCCGCCGCCTGCTGCCTGACGGGCGAGGATCGGTACAAAATCACCCCGATAGACAAAGCTGCCGAGTTCCATCGACAAGAGAAGGTCCGGGCGTTCTGAATTGAATGCGCCCCCAACCAAAAGGTGGGTGCTTTGTCCGGCGCTGATGCGCTTGAATGCATTTTCAATGGAGGTAATGCCTGCGCTTTCCTCTCCCATATAGGTTCGGGAGGAGCCGGTCACCTTGTGAACAATCGAGATATTGCCCGCCATCAGGTTTGAAAGCTGTGCCAGGAACAGGGTCGGTCGCAAGTCCACGGTAAGCTTGTCGTTCAATAGCTGATCACGATCATTTCTGTTCAGTGAGTCAGCCATAATGGACGCATCGACATCCAGATCCCGTTCTCCGCCGCCTGCAGCGACTACGAGATCCATGGTGGATACAAGCTCTTCGTTTTCCTTGATGCCTGCGTCATCCAGTGCAAGACCGGCGGTGTAGGTGCCTAGACGCTGCCAATTTTCCATCTGACGCTGGTCGCCGCGCCGCGGAATTTGTTTTGACCAGTCCATTTCGGGCAATGGATGAACGCAATAAGGTTTGAATGTCTCGCAATCGACGATAGGCGCTGGGGCAGGACTGGCCCCTAGCGTGTTCCAATGAAATTCGGCCCCTTCACCGAAACACGAAACAATTCCGATTCCAGTTACCCATACATCTTGCTTCGCCATCGGTATTCACACCATTCGTTCAGATAATTTGTCAGTCGGTATCGGGATGCCAACCGGAGATTCATTTCCCATGAATTCAGAGCCCATCGTGCAAGGTTGATAGCACCAGAAATCGGCCAAGGGCAATCGGCTTAGCCAGGTTCTTTCATTTCTGCCACTTGTTTACGAATCAGGTCCTGCAAATCCGGTGTTGGAAAAGGCATTACCGTATAGGTCAGCTGGGCATTAGCGATCCTTTTGCCGCCAGTCTTGATCTGCGCCCTTGTGACCGCATAGCCCGAGCCTTCATGCTCGATTTCCGCTGAAATTTCCAGCTCGGTCTTTGGGCCAACAAAATCTCGTAGCTTGCCTTCCTTGACACCTGCCAATAGCGGAATTCGCTCGAAGTCGATCGTGTGCATGATCAAGATTCCGGATGCCTGCGCCATAGTTTCTATGAGAAGAACGCCGGGCACAAGCGGATGACCGGGAAAATGACCTTCAAAAACGGTGCTGGTATCCGGAACAACGGAACGAGCCTCCAGCTTGTTATTGTCTAGGTCAACCGAGGTGATCCGGTCGATCATCTGGAAGTATTCAAGCAGCATGTTTTGACGGAGTTCCCGGCTTAAATGGCGAGGCCCCGGTCAACGGGGCCAATTTCGCGTTTGTTGCAGTTTGTCGGTAGCGACAGAATTTGTAATTACGCCGCCTTGGATTTGACCAGTTCGTCAATCTTGGCGCACAGGTTTTTCATTACGAAATATTCTTCCGTAGACGCTTTTCCGTCATTTACTTCCTGTGTCCATTTTTCCAAAGGAATCTTGATTGAAAATTCCTTGTCCACCGCAAATACGATGTCGAGGAAATCGAGGCTATCAATGCCCAGATCATCAATCGTATGGCTTTCGGGTGTGATTTCCTCGCGCGGTATTTCGCTAGTTTCTGCGATAATGTCGGCGACCTTGTCGAACGTGCTGCTCACTTTTGGGCCTCTTCAAAGTCTGGATTTGGTGACGATATCATTATTTGGCTCCGGAATGACCAAGCTGGCCGCTAGCGTATCGTGCACAATCCAAGGGTTCGATGCTAATTCAATATCGGGTTTTGTCAGCTTTCTTCAGGGCGTCAAGCCCAAAATGACTCGGGCGCTTTTATCTGGACTGTAGTCAATTGTCCAGCGCCGGATGTGCTTGTTTGACCCGCTATCCAAGGCAAATACCCATCTTGTGCGATTTAGGCAACAAAAACCGGAAAATAGCGACAATTTGCTATCCCAGCGCGATGGCGACGTTTTTGGTCTGGACATAGTTGAAAAGCGCTTCGCGACCCTTTTCGCGTCCATATCCTGATTTTCCATACCCGCCGAAGGGAGTTTCGACACCTCCGGCAAACCATTCGTTGATAAAAACCTGTCCGGCGCGGAGTTTTGCAGCCGCCTTCATGGCCCTGTCCAGATCCTTTGTGAAAATTCCGCCCACCAGCCCATATCGGGTGGAATTTGCAATCTCGATTGCCTCTTCATCGTCTGAATATTCAAGGACAGTCAGTACCGGGCCAAAAATCTCGGTTTGCGCGATTTCATCATCGGGTGAAATACTATCCAGAATAGTTGGTTGAAAAAACCATCCGGGCCGGTTGAGGCGGTTACCGCCTGTGACCAATCTGGCACCGGATTCAACTGCTTTAACGCATAGCGAGTAAGCGCGATCACACTGGCTTTCAGAGATCATCGCGCCCATATTCAATCCGTGTTCAACCCGTTCGATTCCGGGGCCGACTGAAATCGAATTTGCCAATTCGGTAGCCCGTTCAGTGAATTCTTCGCGCCGGTCCTTGTGAACAACCGCACGGGACATCGCTGAACAAACCTGGCCCGCATTTGTGAAAATGCCATTTCGTACAGAGGAAAATAGCTGATCGAAATCAGCGTCCTTGCAGATGATTGCTGCTGATTTCCCACCCAGTTCAAGGATTGATGGTACAATATTCCTTGCAGCGGCAGCAGCGACTTCTGCACCGGTCGTGACTGAACCGGTAAAAACCAGATGATTAATGTCGTTGTGGGCGGCTAGGGAGGCGCCTGCGTCATGACCATATCCCGCAACGATATTCACTGCGCCGGGCGGAAGTCCGGCTTCCAGTGCTGCGTGACCAAAGAATGTTGAAGAAAGAGGATCAAGCTCTGCGGTTTTCACCACACAACAATTTGCGGTGGTTATTGCACAGGCTATCGAACGTGCTGCAATTTCCAGCGGAAAATTCCAGGGGATGATTTGCGCCGAAACGCCATAGTGTTCGTATTTGGTGAAGTCTGTGTAACGGGACCCAAGCGGGATGGATTTGCCTTCAAGGGTCTCGGCCTGGTTGCCGTAATACTCAAAATAGCGGGCGGCGCTTGATATTTCATTTCTGGCTTCCCAAAGCGGTTTTCCTGAGTCAAGGCAATGAATTACCGCGATTTCTTCAAGATTTTTCAGAAGATACTCGCCCATTCTCCGGACCATGCGTCCGCGTTCTACGGGCCGCAAGGATTGCAGTTCACCGCTTGTCTGGCATTTTCGTGCAGCACTTACCGCCCGGTCGATATCACCGGGTCCTGCGCATGCCATTTCCGCAAGATATTCGCCCGTCGCCGGATTTTCCACCGGGATTTTACCCGCATCGCCATCGATCCATTCATTGCCGATGAAATTCTGCCAGAACGGTTTTATGTCCATAACCTGCGGCCTCTTGCGCTTTGCACATTGGCTGTTTAAAAGTTTCGTTAATTAATTAAATTGTTTACGAGACTTGTTATTGCGGAGACGAAAATGGCCGAATTGATGAATGGTGTAAACTGGATAGCAGTGATTGTTGGTGCTGTAGTGGCATTTCTGGCGGGCTGGCTCTGGTATTCTCCCATGTTATTCGGGAAGAAATGGGCCGAGGGCTATGGCCTGGAACTTGGAACCGCGAGCGAAATGCCGGTGGGCGCCATGGTAGCGCAGGTCTTAGGCCTGCTGCTCCTTAGCTGGTTTGTTGGTGTAACTGCTGCCTCGAACGCGCTTTTTACCGTAATCCTGGCGACTGTCGCTTTTACCGTCTTGGGTTATTCCGGCGGTCTTTTCAGGAAAAACAATAGCTATGTGCGCAATGTTGATGCCGGATATTGGATACTGGCAGTGGTCATTATGATCGTTGTGCAGGGAATTCTGTAAAAAATCTAACGCATCAATTGCGGGCGATAGCGGATCCGGGTTTGCTTTTCCGGTTCCAGATGCCTGTTGAGCCTTGAATTCACCCAACCGAAAATTGTGATGATAATCACCGTGGCGATGATGAAATACATTGCCACGATTGGATAGGGGATGAAGGGATTGAAAGTCTTTTCAGCGAAATAGCTAGCGTAATAGAGAGAATCGCCCTCCTGCCGCCATGCCGGAAAGCCGGAGAAGAAAACCAATGTAGTGGCATGAAACAGGAAGATTGCTTCATTCGTGTAGGATGGCCATGCAAGCCGCAGCAAGGTTGGCCAGATGATACGCCGGAATTTGGTATATCCGCTCATGCCATAGGCGTCTGCTGCTTCCAGATCGCCGCGCGGCACAGATTTCAAGGCGCCATAAAAAATCTCTGCGCTATAGGCTGATGTGTTCAGGAAGATCACAATGAGCGCGCCGAGCCACGCTTTGGTCATCCAGCCGGTCGCGATTGTGACCGTCATGAGCCCAAGCGGAATGTCGATTCCCGCGCGCGGCAGGAGCACGAAGGTCTCATAGGCGAAGAAGAACTGAATGAATAATGGCGAACCACGAAACAGGAAGATGAACCATTCGGCGGGTTTGGAAAACAGTTTATGGTCACTGGCCCGGCACACGGCCAGAAAGGTCGCAAAGAAGAAGCCGAAAATTACGGCGAATACCGCGAAATACAGGTTCCACATCAACCCGCTGCCAATCAGCACGAATTGTTCGCAAAGCGAAATGTCGGACTTCGGCAATTGCCGAAGTCCGATGCCAATTGCGCGGAGGCCATAGTCGGCTATGGTTTGTGCACAACTCATAACCGGCCACCCGCAATTTGTGGTTCGGCATCTGCACCCGCAGATGCGTCCTTGCCGCTTTCGGTTGCCATTCCCCTGGACACTCGCCGAGTGAGTGCCGCAAATCCCTTTTCGCTTACCCAGGTCAGCAGCAGATAAAAAATCAGCAGCGAGAGGAAATACCATGCACGCCAATCAGGGTGGGGATATTCGAAATAGCTGGTTTTTGTGCCACCCAGTTCGCGCGCCCAGTAGACGATATCCTCAATTCCGAGAAGAAAGAGCAGCGGGGTCGATTTGACCAGCACCATCCACAAATTCGACAGCCCGGGCAGGGCATAGGTCCACATTTGCGGCAGGTGGATACGCCAGAACGTCTGGCGCTCGGTCATGCCATAAGCGCGCGCCGTCTCAAGCTGTGCCTTGGGGACAGCTCGAAGCGCGCCATCAATTGTATTGGCGGCAAAGGCGCCAAAGACAATGGCGAAAGCGATCATGGCTAGAATGAAGCCGTAGGTTTCGTGCACCCATTGCGGTGAGGAACTCAGTGGCAGTTTAGCAGCCGTACAAACGACGAAGTCATTACCCCGATAGACCGGTTCAGTGACTTCAGGGCAGAGGATGCGGTGGCGTGTGTATTCAAATGCCTGGTCCATGGCGATTGGCACGAACAGAAAGAACACAATATCGGGGACACCGCGAACCATGGATGTGTAGATATGGCCTAGCCACTTGATCGGTAGAATGGCTGATCGGCGCATAAACGCGCCACAAAATCCAAGGATCATTACCAATGGCGCGGTACCAGCTATCAATGCCAGGACGATCAGGAAGGAAAAATAGAATTGCTGATGCTTTGGCGTCGTCAGATAGCAGGCCATCCATTTCAGGCCCTCGATCGACTTGGGATCAGCGCAAAATTCAAACATCAAAATTGGAAGGAAAGGGCGGCTTGCGCCGCCCGATCCTGTTCAAACTGAGTGGAAAGGATCAATAGGGTCCCTTCATCTCGAACCACTTTTCGATAAGTGTATTCAGCGTACCATCTGACTTGACCTGCTGTATTGCTGCATTGAATTTGGCAAGCATTTCTTCATCAGATTTGCGTAATCCCATGCCGATGCCAGTACCGAGCATCACATCTTCCCCGATGAACTGTAGTTCGCCACCCGATTCTTCGACCAGTTTTTTCAGATAGGCCTTATCGGCCATGACGGCGTCAACTTCGCCATTTCGGACAGCGGCAATGGTTTCATCCGGCGTTGCAAATTCTACCAGTGTCGCTCCGGAACCGGATACATGTCCTGCCTGAATGGTGTTGGTCTGAGCTGCGACGTTACCGTTGATCACATCTGCGCCTGCGCCAGCAAGGCTGACGAAAGCACTTGGATCAGGCGGAAAATAGGCCTCGGTGAAATTTATCTTTTCCTTGCGCTCATCGGTGATGCTCATGCCGGCCATGATCGTGTCATAGTTGCCGGACGTCAGGTTCGGGATGATGGAATCCCAGTCATTCTTCACCCAGGTGCAGGACAATCCGGCGATTTCGCAGAGCTTGTCGCCAAGTTCCCTCTCAAAGCCGTCTACTTCACCTTTATCATTGATAAAATTATATGGCTCATAGGCGCCTTCCGTGCCCATGCGAACCGCATGGCCATCAGCAAAGGCAACGGTGGCTGAAAATGCGGCTGCCACGACGCCGATTAGAATTGATTTCATCCTGATACTCCCTCTTTCATAATTAGGCGCCCGTCGAACTCAGGAATTGACGGAGCCTTGTTGATTTGGGTTTCTTGAACAGTTGGTCTGGTGACCCTTCCTCCTCGATCACGCCCTGATGCAGAAATATTACATGATTTGCGACATCGGCGGCCATTTTCATGTCATGGGTGACGATGATCATGGTTCTTCCCTCAGTTGCCAGGTCCTTGATCACCTGGACAACTTCGCCCTGTAGTTCCGGGTCAAGTGCGCTGGTTGGTTCGTCAAACAACATTGCTTCCGGTTCCATTGCCAATGCGCGGGCAATCGCAGCGCGTTGCTGCTGTCCTCCGGAAAGTTGAGACGGGTAGTTGTCCGACTTATCCCCGATGCCCACCTTGTCCAGGATGGATTGACCAAACTCTTTGGCTTCTTCCGGATCACGACCGAGCACGGTTACCGGTGCTTCGATGACGTTTTGCAGAATGGTCAGATGACCCCACAGATTGAATTGCTGGAATACCATGGAAAGGTTTGTCCTGATGCGCCGGACCTGGTCAGCATCCGAGGGCAGTCTTCCATCTCTGGTGTCTTTCCACCGAACAGGGTCACCGTCGATTAGAATATCTCCCCGTTGCGGCGTTTCCAGCAGGTTGATACAACGCAACAGTGTACTCTTACCCGAGCCGGATGAGCCGATCAGGGAAATGACATCGCCACTGCGAGCAGACAGACCAATGCCCTTGATAACTTCCAATGGCCCATAACTCTTGTGGATGTCACGTAATTCGATAACAGGAATGCCATTTGGGCCGGGTCCGGCGTTGCCGGATTTGGTATCTGGTTGGATTTGGGTTTCCATACATTCCCTGTTTGACCTGTTGGTCTGAGACTTTCATCAAATCACGAAACTGGAGAAAATGGCAATATGCTGCTTTGGTCGCATACCGCCTCGGGCGATGATCAATGACAAATCGCTTCAAGCACCGGCGACTCCATTACCAGTCATTTTGGACGGGTCGATTGCCTTGTCAAAGGTTTCGGCATCGATATAGCCCAACGCAATAGCAGCCTCCTTGAGGGTTGTACCTTCCTTGCTTGCCTTTTTTGCGATTTCAGCAGCTTTGTCATAACCGATGACAGGGGTGAGTGCGGTGACCAGCATTAATGACCGATCAAGCAAATCGGAAATGCGAGCCCTGTCCGGTTGAGCCCCTTCTACTGAATACTTGCAGAAGTTTTCAATTCCATCGGCAAGTATGCTGGCCGCATTCAGGAAGTTCGCAATAATCAGTGGACGCATCGTGTTCAGCTGGAAATTCCCTTGCGAACCTGCAAAGGCAACGGCAGCGTCGAGACCGAAAACCTGTG
>JBPCWJ010000341.1:0-2612 GCA_051009635.1 Rhizobiaceae bacterium | reverse complement strand
GTTCAGGTTCTTGTCCTTGAACACCTGCCACCATTTAGTTGAAATACGCCCTCTCTGGGTCAGGCCGCCTTTCTTTTCTGTCTCTCCTCCAAGGCCAGTATCACCGCTCCAATTTCCAAGCGCTGGCGTATCTGGAACTTCAAAATCAGGCCCAACGGTAGCGCAACCCGTGAGCTCAAACACAAAGGGCGGGCAAATAAACCGCCCGAGCTTTTTTGAGGATGCCAATCACGCTTCGCCCCCCGCTACAGGAAGTTCAGCGGAAAGATGAAATTGGCCCAGGAATAGATACGAACATTCATCCTCCGCAGAAATTCGAACCCTTTTCCCTGACCGGTGTAAATGACGGCCGCTCCGTGGGCACCGGCTTCAATCTCATCGAGATTTGCATCGTCAACATTGATCTGAACCGCAAAACGGCCTCTGAGTTCGGGAAGAAGGAATTTGGGTACGCGGCCGCTTGGTAATAGCTGGCCTTGCCCGGTGGCCCGCCAGACGTGCTCAACTTTGCCATCAAAAATCTGGCCTGGGTACCTGTCCAGCGCGAACTCAACGGCTTGGCCAGGACGCACGAGTTTCAAATGGGATTGATGAAAAGTAGCCAGAAGATATGGATCGGCGTCTGCAACGAAAGCAGCGATTGCAGCGATCCTTCGTGAGCCCACTACCAGACCGGGACGTGCCTGCTGGCTGATAATCATACCGTCTTCCGGCGCATGGATCGTGGTTTGATCCAGGTAATAGTTTGCTTGAGCTAGCTTGGCTTCAGCCTCGGCCACCTTAGTTTTCACGCCATCAATTTGTGCATCGCGCGCCAGTTCAGCCTTCCGGATATTGACTTGCGCTTCAAGAACCTGCGCATCGGCGGCGGCCAGCTGTTGCTTCCATTTATCGTAATTTTCCTGCCGGCCAGCGCCTTGCTTCGCCAGATCGGCATAGCGCCTTTCCTGCTCCGCCGCATAGGCACGATTGGCCTGGGCTTGTTTCAGGGAATCTTCGGCAAGTTCGACGTCCCTTTCCAGAATTTTGACGTTCTGCTGGGCGCTGGCGAGAGCAGCTTCTTGCTCGCGCACCCTCATTTCGTAGATTTCTTTGTCGAACCGATAAAATGGCTCACCTTTTTTCACCGGTGTGTTTGGAGCGATCTCTACCGACGTCAGCAGGGTCGGTTCTGGCAGTCGTGGGACGATCTGGATAACCGGGCGGATTACATGAGCGTCGATGGAATAGGGCTGGAAAAATCTCAGTGCAATCACAAAAACCAATATGAGGTGAACGCCCACTCAAAACGAGACAATGCCCCAGGCGATATTGAATTTAATCCAGCGATACTTGTAGAAAACCAGCCAAACCGCGACGACGTAAATGACGGTGATCGTTAGAGCAACGCCCATCTTCTTCCCTCCACGCCAGCCTTAGTCGTCGGCCCCTGGCTTATTGCCGGTCTGATTTCGATTGCTGTCACTGATCGCCGCCGCCACTGAAGAAGGCTTCGCGCCCAATGCTTCGAGGCCTTTATTCACGTCGGCATCGTCCGTTTCGGGAAATTTTCTGATGTCGATTGTAAGCGAGTCGTGAAACGCCCAAATTAATGCATGTATCCAGGGAATGATTGCCAGGAAACCTGCCCATCCCATGATTTTCACAGACTCTGCGTGGGGATGCCGTCTGCGTTCAACAATTTTTCCTGGCAGGCCAAGAATGCCGATGAACAATGTAAAAAAAGCAACAACGGCAACAAGCAAAAACAGAAAAGTCAGATAGTCGTAAAAATCCAATGGCCCCGAAATGAGTTCCATCTCGCCCTCCCGGTGGACAATCAACCGACTGCTTTGAATTTGCTTTTCATTTTCGCCAAGCAACTGAATTATTTGATAGAGCGAAAGTAATCGTAAGTCTAGCTAAGCGCATTTCTCATTACGAAATTTCGACGTCTCGCTCATTGTGGCCAGGACATAAGAATTCGCTTCTGGTATCGTTTTCACCGGCAGGTGTCCGCTTTATCCAAGGCGAAAACCTGCTATCTTGGGTGAGGATTGTTTCAATGAGGCCGTGGAATTTCGGAATCTGGTAATAGTTTCCAACCGAGGGCTGAGATCTTCCTGTTCGCCAATTCAGTTGCCTGTCCTGAAATTATAAGTTCGACTGGTTGGTCAGGCCAACTTGCTTGTATCCCCTGGGCGACCATATCAATGATATCAGCCGTTCTTTGTGTCCAAGCCAATGCATCGATTCGAAAGAGTGCAACTGTCGTTCCCCCTTTGCTCATCGCAATGGGAACACCGCCTGCAACGATGAATTCCTCAATCGGAGAGTTTGCTTCGCTGAATGCAGCGTGCATCACGGCCCGCTCCCTTAGAAAAACAGCCTGGGAGCGCTCTTTTGCAGCAGCGATACGTGTCAAAAAAGCATCAACGTTCTTTACGTCTCGCAGCTTGAATAGAGCTTCTGCTACAATCGTCTGGTCTGTCGGAGTGAAGTTTGAGTTTTCAAGAAAGGCATTCACTGAAGGTTTGTTCCCTACCGCCTTGACCAGCTTGCCATGGTTGATTTCAAGAAGTTCGGAGGACGTTTTGTCCCTGACAAGGTTTGTCAATTCGCTTGCTGTGGAC
>JBPCWJ010000340.1:0-10313 GCA_051009635.1 Rhizobiaceae bacterium | reverse complement strand
ACCATTTGCGAAGCGGCCCAAGCGCCCTGGAACAAATACGGTAGCAGCCTGCTGCCGGTAGCACGCAAAGCATCCGCGAGGTGGGAAGATGTTGCCTTCTCGGAATATTGCGCTACGGAAACTGATCCGATACCAACTGCCGAACCAGTGATCCAGCGAATGATGCGCGAAGGCCGATACAAGCTCAACTATTATCACGGACTTTCGCCACAACTGTTTGATTTGAAAAATGACCCCGATGAACTTACAGACCTTTCGGAAGACCCTAAACACAAACCTGCCTTGGACCGCTTGATATCACGCCTGAAAAGTGACTGGAATCCGGAAGAAGTCCTGACGGAAATCATTGAGCGCCAAAGGGACAATCAGATCATGCGGAACTGGGCAGAGAAGACCGGACCGGCAGAAACTTATCGCTGGGATATGCCGGATGGCAAAGCGCCAGGTTTGGCACGCAATAAATAGCGAACAACGTCAGCAAGTTCCTGAAACATTAGATCGATGGGCCCAGACGGGAAATTGCTTCTGTTCCAAAGTTCGCCATTTCTGCTTTTGTTTTCTTTCCTGACGCGACTGCGACCACCAGTTCTGAAAGTTCCGGTAGTAATGATTTTGGGGTAACATGACCTGTAAAGGCTTTGCTCGCGTCAAAGTCTATCTGATTGACCAGTTTCGCAGATATCGGATTGGCTGTGACCTTTATTGTCGGTGCAATCGCTGAGCTGTATGGATTCCCCTGATCAGTAGTGAACAAAACCATCTGTGCACCTGACGCAATCATTGAAGATATGGATTCCGGCGAGAAACAAGGCGTGTCCATCAAATATAATCCAGCCTCTTCCGGCAAAGCTTCGCCCGCTTCCAGGAGGCCCATGATTGATTGATCACCACCTTTTGCTATTGCACCGAGCGACTTTTCAACCAGGGTTGTTATTCCGCCTACGTGGTTCTGCGGGCCAGGATTGTTTTCGCCAATCTGATGTCCATTTGCCAACGCAATATCTTGGCGCCGCTTTATTGCCTGCCTGATCCTGTCCCCAATTTCTGGTATGGCAGATCGGGATTCCAATACGGATTCGGTGCCCGTCCATTCAAGTGTTTCGCTAAACAACACCCGGCCGCTGCGTGAAACCAGATGTTTCGAAAACTCACCAACTAGCGGATTTGCAACCATGCCCGAGCTTGCGCCGGAATGCCCGCATTCTATTGCCATTGCCAGCTGGTTGATTGGAAATTGCACCGGTTTTTCGAGTGTTAGCTGTGAAACGATGTTTTTCAGTTTTTCTACGGAACTCTCAAACATCTTTTCTGCATCCTCGCCCACCTCATCGAGAGAAACTGAAGATACAAGCCTTCCTGAACTCGCGGTGACATCGGAAATCTCTTCGGCCATCTGCCTGTCAGGTGCCAACACCAAGACTCCACCAACATTTGGATGAGTTGCAAGTGCGATCATCATGTGACGCTGAAAACGCAGATCCTCTCCAACATGGCCTCGTCCATACATTGTCGTTATGAGAACGGCATCGGGGAACCGTGCACCAAGGTCTCTTGCAACGACATATTCTAGGCCGCTCAAGGATATGATCAAGGCGTGGTTACGGGTTCCAGGTAATCCAGTTTTTCTGGCATAGCCGTAGAAAACATCTAAATTTGAAGCAGCATCGCTCATCTCCGCAAATCCTGTTGCAGTTCGCCAAGATTATGTAGATGTACATGCTGTCCGGCAAAGATGGGTTGATTGGCTGTGCCGACCACATGGCCATATTTGTATACCGGTGCGCCCTGATCGATATCGTGCATGGCAATCTTGTGGCCGAGTGCCACGTCCTCATGAAGAGCAGGTGCCTCAGCTGCATCAACGATTGGTACTTCGCCAGCCCTATGATCCCTTAGCAGGCAAATTACATTATCGTCGGGATGGAGGAGGATAGCACTCCTGGATGGTTCATCAATCATGCTCGATCCGCACTTCTCGGTGGAATACTTTGAATTCGTCTACGACATCCAGATCTGGCACATAACCAATCCCAGGCGCATCCGGAATATGCATCATCCCATCTTTTAGCGGAAGAAGCGGACCAGCAAGAACATCACGAAGAGGGTTGTCATTTGCATCCACTTCTAGCAAGTCATTGCCACCTACTGCTGACAGCAAATGAGCTGATGTCGCGAGACCAATCCCACCACCAAGGTAGTGCGGACAATAACGCAACCCTGCAGCATGCGCATTCTTTGCCACTGTAAGACATCCAGAAACACCACCCCATTTGCAGATATCAGGTTGGATGACACCCAAATAGCAGGCGGCAATCGCTGAGTTGAATGTATCCAGATTCCGGAGATTCTCTCCAGCCGCAATCGGTGTCGAAGTGGAATCTCCCACCCTTTGCCATTCTTTAGCTGGCCGATCAGCAGCGATTGGTTCCTCTAGCCAACCAACATTTCGAGAGGCCAGATTTCCAGCCATTTCGATGGCTTCCTTGACTGTCCATTTCTGATTTGCATCGACCAGCAATGCCGCTTCATTTCCGATTAATTTTCTCGTCTGGTCGATCAGCGTCAGATCTTGTTCGTTACCAAAACCAATCCGCAGCTTGAAAGCCGTGTATCCTTTTGCAAGTGCCTTGATGACCAGATCTATCCCATCCGGTGGCCCGATTCCGCTGGCATAGGCGCGTAATGGGTGCAGTTCCCCGCCAATGAGTTTGGCAAGTGGAACTCCCTTTCGTCGCGCTGCTATCTCGTGCAAAGCGTTATCAAATCCTGCCGAAATCTGATCTGCGGGACCCAGCTCCCCAGCCTGTAGAGCAATTAGATTAATCGTCATTCGAATAGTTTTAAAGGCGTCCGACGGCGTGTCGGAATCCATTTTCTTTAAAGCTATGGCAGCAAGATCGGATGCCAGATTGGAACGGTAGCTGGCGCCTGCGGGTGGAAAATTGCACCAGATTTCGCCGTAACCAACTGCTCCTTCTTCGTCTTCCAGACGGATAATCAGTGACGGACGCGATTCCACTCGACCCAAAACGGTTTCCAGTGGCCGAACCAGCGGATATTGATAACAGTAGATTTCACAGCGAGCCAGTTTGGGCATGGACAGCCAATGATGCAAGTGGTTGAATTACAGGAACATTGACCAATTCAACCGGCATGGTCAAGCATTGGAACCGGATGACTGACAAGCCCACAAATATCCTTTGGTATTGCGCCGACCAGATGCGTTACGACACCATTGCCGCCCTGGGTAACAGTGAGATCAAGACGCCCAATCTTGACCGCCTGATTAGGAAAGGCATGGCATTCACAAAGGCTTATGCACAGTGCCAGGTCTGCACACCAAGCAGGGCCTCTTTTCTGACCGGAAGATATCCGGCCTCAACCCGCGTCTATCGCAATGGTACCGCAGCATTCCCAGCCGGTGAGGTCCTCGTTACCAAATTACTCGCAGATGCCGGGTATGATTGTGGCTTGATTGGCAAGCTCCATCTTTCAACAGCGACTGCAGGCGAAACACGGATCGACGACGGATACCGGTTTTTTCAGTGGTCGCACAATCCGATGACCGGTGAAGCGGATGCCCAAAACGCCTATCATCAATGGCTTCGCCAGGAAAAGAATTCAGACCCTGACAAATTGTTTGGTTCCCAACGCGGATTTGTAGCTCCCGGTGTTCCGGAAGAATTGCATCAGACTACCTGGTGCACGGAAATGGCGCTGCGCTTTCTTGACGAGAAGCGTGAAAAGCCGTGGCTATTGAGCATTAATCCTTATGATCCGCATCCGCCATTTGATCCGCCGGCAGAATATTTGGAACGCTATGATCCGGAGCAATTGACACCGCCCCTGTTCAGGCAAAGTGACCTTGCGAGGCAGGAGCAATTCAAGACTGTCCGTGCCCAGACGGTTGAGGCTGTCGATCCGGTAGCGGGCTCCTCGGAGACAATTGAATATGAATCTCAGAGCGCACGCGGATATCGTCCACCGGATTCATATGACGGCAGACAGGCCAAAGCAGCCTACTATGCCATGATCGAGTTGATTGACCATCAATTCGGCAGAATACTTGATGCGCTGGAAGCATCCGGCGAAATTTACAACACGGTCGTGATTTTCATGTCCGATCATGGCGAGTTGTTGGGCGATCATGGCCTGATGTACAAAGGTTGCCGCTTCTTCGAGGGCCTGGTGCATGTACCGCTTATTATTGCCGGTCCTGAAGGCACAATTTCCGATATAGATTCAGATGCCCTGGTTGAGCTTGTTGATTTAGCACCAACTTTGCTTGACCTGGCTGGCCTATCCATCCCGGAGCGGATGCAAGGCAAGTCGCTTGCGCCGATATTGCGTGGAACCGCTCCGTCAGACTTTCACAAATCCACCGTGATTTGTGATTTCAACGATTCAGTCGGTTACAGCCCGGTCCCGAATTACACGCAAGCCAGTATGACGTTTGACGGGCGTTACAAGCTCGCCATTTATCATTCCCACGATATTGGAGAGTTGTTCGATCTTGAAACCGATCCGGGTGAGTTTGAAAACCTGTTTTATGATCCGGAACATACCGAACTACGCGATAGATTGATACTCCGCCATCTCAACCGTTTCGCTGGGACAGTGGACGCCGGTATAAAGAGAGTATCTAACGCCTGAATTGGTGTACTAGAATTCGCAGCCACCGTTCTTTCAGCTAGTTGGTAAATCGAAACGCGAAAATAGTTCCCTCGGCGCATCATGGCTTGCCATTTCCTTGACCATCTTTAACATAAAGCCATCCGCAATCGCTTCATCATAAATGGGTTGTTGCTGGAACGGATCGGCCTCCAAATCGTAGAGCACTGTATTTGTTTCTGCGAAGCCACCTTGGG
Organism: Rhizobiaceae bacterium; assembly: GCA_051009635.1. Taxonomy (GTDB): domain Bacteria; phylum Pseudomonadota; class Alphaproteobacteria; order Rhizobiales; family Rhizobiaceae; genus BOKV01. Next base: position 5,445 of record JBPCWJ010000340.1, on the reverse strand, counting down.
TCGGCGATCTTTTGGCATCGGGCAGAGCAGGAATGCGCAGGACAGGCGCACCCTTAGTGAAATCAAATCCCTTGTGCAGTGTCGCTTCTTTCAGCTCACGAATTTCAAACAGGCTGATATTGTGCATCGGCATCAAGGTGTATTCATACAATTCGCGATTTTCCATATCAGCCGGATAGCGGAAATAGGTATGGCGGCCATCCGTTGCGTTAATTGCGCCGCCAAAAATTCCGTAAAGTGCGATATCCCGGATGGAATTCTTCGACCCATCCAGCAACGGCAAAAGAGAATGTCCACGGACATTTTCGCCGATTTCATTTTCGAAGCACTGCATCAATGTTGGCATGATATCCATGGTTTGGGTCAGCGCATCTATCCTGGTGCCGGCAGCTTCAGGAAAATCCGGATGATGGATGAATAACGGGATATTGGCTATTTCGTTGAAAAACGGCATCCGGTTTTTGGCCCACCAATCATGCTCGCCCAGCATGAAGCCATGGTCCGTAGTCAAAATCAGCGCCGTATCTTTCCATCTGTCATTGACATCAAAGTCGTCTAGCACCCGTCCCAATTGTGCATCGCATAACGCGACCAGCGCAGCATAGTTCGCTCTGATCTCCGCAACCTCCAGATCAGTTTCTGCATCTTTCCTCTTGTATCGAGGCCAATCCAGTCGCGGACCGTTATAACCAGTTTCAAAACGCGTACGGTATGATTCCGGTGCGGCAAAGGGTTCGTGCGGATCAAAGGTTTCCAGATGGAGAAGCCAGTTGTCAGCCATGCCGTTTTCTTCCAGAAACCCTAGTGCCGAATCAAAACAACGCACGCTGGGGAACTCGTGCTCTTCCCGGATTTGCTCACGATTCAGCATTCCCTGCAGGCGATATCCGTCACGCGTGTCTTCGTACTGCAGCTCGTGATATTGCTTGCGAAACCGCTCCAGCGGCGGTTCCACCATCGCGACCCACGGATCACTTTCCTGCCCACGAATGAAGTCCCATGTCGTATATCGGTTGTGATAGGTCGAACCACCGTCCTCAAAGTAATGATAGTGATCCGAAACCAGGTGAGAGTACACGCCGCTGGCTTTAAGTAGTGCGGGAAATGAATCGTCAAACGGTTCCAGTGGCCCCCAACTACGATGCAGGAAACAAAGACGGCCTGAATGCAGGTCCCGGCGGGCGGGCATGCAAGGCATGGAACCGATGTAATGCCGGTCGAACGTAGCCGAGCGCGCAGCCAGCCGGTCAATATTCGGCGTCGGTAAATTTCCCCCATAAGGACTTAGTGCCCTTCGGTTCAGTGAATCAAACAAAAGAAAAACGACCCGCATTTTTATTCCACGCTGGTGTCGATATTTTTTGTTTTGCCGTTCTGACGGTAATCTCGCCAAATTGGCCATATCAGCAATGCAAGCGCTATGACTGTAAACAGCAATGGCAGTGGCCGAGTAAGGATTGGCGAAGGATCCCCGGCTGTCATCATCAGTCCACTTCGTAATTTCTCCTCAGCCAATGGCGCCAGGACAAAGCCGATAACAAACGGACCGAGTGGGAATTTACCGCGTTCAAGCATGAAACCGGCAACACCAAATCCCAGCATGACCCACACATCGAACATGGTGTTGTTCAATGCGAAGCTGCCCACAACGCAGAACACCATTACTACCGGCAAGACGTAGGAACGCGGGATATACATTAGGCGCGAGATGTAACCTACCGTACCGGTCATTATTCCAAACATAAGGATGTTTGCGAGCAGATAAGCGGCCATCATTCCCCATACGATATCTGCATTGGTCAGAAACAAGGTCGGACCGGGCTGAATCGAATGTATCATCAATGCTCCGATCAAAATGGCGTCGATCACGCTGCCCGGAATGCCCATTGCGATCAATGGAATAAGCGCACCGCCAACAGTTGCATTATTGGCAGCCTCGGAAGCTACGATTCCCTCCTCGGAGCCTGTGCCGAATTTTTCAGGTTTCCGGGAGAGGTTTTTCGCCGTCGTATAGGCGACAATTGACCCGATTGAAGCGCCTATCCCGGGCAAAATTCCTATCCACGTCCCAATTATCGAGGATCGCAGCATATTGACGAAATTCCGTCGATATTCCGCAAAGGACATGATGATTCCCTTGCGAGACATCTCCACGCGCTCGGGTCGGACCCTGATCTGCAAGACATCTGCGATAATCTGGCTGACAGCAAAGGTACCGATCAGAACCGGCAACAGTTGGAGGCCGCCATTGAGCATATACCAGTCAAACGTCAATCTTGGTTGACCGGATGCAGGATCGACCCCTGGCATTGATGCCAGCATGCCAAGAAATCCTGCAATCAAACCCTTGACCATGGATCCGGAACTTACCGACGCGATCAGGACCATCGCCATCATGATCAATGTAAAATATTCAAATGGTCCAAACCGAGTAGCCAAAATCGACAACGGCTTGGTAAGTGTCACCAGTGCCACGAATGAAATCAGTCCGCCAATAAATGATGCAGAAATGCCCAGGCCGAGCGCCCGGCCGGGCTTGCCTGCTCGTGCCATAGGATAACCGTCAAAAGTTGTCATCACAGCAGCTGGTGTTCCCGGCATGCGTAGAAGGGTAGCGGTTATCAAGCCACCGGAAATCGCGCCTACATACATGGCCACAAGAAGTACGACCGCATTGAACGGTTCCATATAGAAAGTCAGCGGTAATGTTAGTGCAATCAGCATAGCTCCGGTCAGGCCCGGAATGCCTCCGACGACAATTCCAAGAAAAGTCCCGATAAATAGATATAAGAATGGCCAGGGCTGGAGGATGGCAAACGTAGCGTCAAAAAATTCCATCTCGACTACTCCTGTCAGCTTGCCGGTAGATCAACGACAAAGACCTGTGTGAACAGGAACTGGATACCGTACCCGCCAATAACTGCGATTACAGCCGCAATTATTGTTGATTTTAGTTGGAAACGTTCAAGCGCAGATATTAGTGCAAACAGGTAGATCGCGGTCAATGTTCCGAAATCCAACAACCGGAAATGTAATGTCAGGACATAAAGTAAAGTCGCCGCGCATAGTAGAAATGCCGAAACCGGTTCATCCGGGACCTCATCGGTGTCTTGCTCGGAAACTGTACTGCGTGAACGCAATGCGTTGATGATGACTACGATAGACAGGACAATAATCATCCCGGCAGTCGCTTGTGGAACCGGCGCAGAGCCCAAGGGCTCGAAACTACCTGGTGGCAGGTCAAGGGTTTCATATATGACCACCGCACACACGGCAATGATCAAGATACTTGCCCAAATCTCAAACTTGCGCACTCGGTCCATTTACGATTCCGGATTTATTCTATGAAGTAACCCACCGGACTTTGGCCGTCCGGTGGGTAATGTCGATACTTATTTCTTTTTCGCCAATTTTGCGACTGGCTCAATCGCAGTCCAGGTCATGTCGAGATCTTTCTGTAGATCATCGCCTGCCATGAATACTGGCGTAAAATAGCGTTCCGAATTGAATTTTTTCACGCCATCAGATTCGATTGCCTTGCCAAGTGCAGCTGCAAAACCATCAATCGCTTCCTGTGGGGTACCCTTTGGAGCAAACCACCAACTCTTGATGCAGAACTCCATGTCATAACCAGCTTCCTTCATGGTTGGCAGGTCAGGCAATGCCGGAAGTCGATTGGCGCCCGTATAGGCCAATGCCTTGATCTCAGCTTCCGGATTTGGAGAGCCATCAGGCAGAAGGGTAAACTTCACGACCTCGGCTCCCGACAGGACCGTCGTATTGGTCTGTGCACCGGTGAGTGCTGTAAAGTTGGCCGTACCACCGCCAATCTGCACAAAACGGAATTTCGATCCAGGGCTGGCCTGTTCCATCATGATGCCGGCCATGTGATTGATCGCGCCCAAGTTTGCGCCGAAGATCAGTGAATCCGGCTCGGCCTTGGCTTTATCAAGTAATTCCTCGATTGAGTTGATTCCCGAGTCCTTGCGTACCATCGGAAGAACGCAGAACTCTCCGGTGGCAGCGACCGGTTCAAAATCTCGCCATCCGAAATCCATTGCGCCTGAACCTTCACCGCCCATCAAGGCAATATGAACCAATAGGAAAGTATAGCCGTCGGCATCGGCTTCCATCACCTGGCGGGAACCGATTGAAAAGTGTCCACCAACGTTGATTATAGTAATCGGTTGTCCAAGGATTTCGCCGTCCTTGATAGCCTTTTGGTAGATCCTGGCAGTCTGATCAGACGTGCCACCAGCCTTGAACGGTACCACCACTTTGATCGGCTTTTCCGGCCATTCTGCCGCGGCCGGTAGTGCAAGCCCGATCACCGCTGCAAGTGCGATGAAAATGATCTTCTTCATTTTTTTCCTCCCATAGTCGATACGTTACAACATTCGCGAGTCAGTACGTTTTTGATCAAAACGAATGAAATTCGTCTTTCATTCTGGTCGTCACATCTGTATGTCAATACAATAAAGCGGCTAGCAGATATTGTCCGACGAATGTACTGTAACAGCGAATGGCGGGGACTCAAGCAATTCTCGCAAAAACGCTAAAATAAAGGAACTTTGGTTAGGGATAAGATGCTTGTAGATAACGAAAACACTTCACCCAATGTCTTGTTTGTCTCGGTGGACCAGTGGCCCGGTCAATTGTTGGGAATCGCTGGGCACGAAGTAATTGAAACCCCAACATTAGATCAAATGGCAGCAAATGGGACATATTTTCCCAATGCCTACAGTGAATGCCCTATCTGCATACCCGCCCGCAGAACAATGATGACGGGCACATCTCCAAAGGTTCATGGTGACCGAGTTTTCCAACCTGCGGCGCCAATGCCAGACTTGCCATTTTTGGCACAGTGTTTTCGTGATGCCGGATATCAGGCGACGGCAGTAGGGAAAACCCATGTTTGTCCGCCTCGTAATCGAATCGGTTTTGATGATGTCATCTTGAGCGAGGAAGGACGGGGGCACATAGGTGGGCCTGATGATTATGATCAGTATCTTACTGACAATGGCTATCCGGGCCGCGGTTACCTGCACGGGATGTCGAATAATGAATATGGCTGGAGGGAATGGCATCTACCAGAACATTGCCACGCTACAAATTGGGCAAGCGAGCAAATGGCTCGTGTTATCAAACGGCGTGACCCACTGCGTCCGGCATTCTGGCATCTGTCCTACATATATCCGCATCCTCCAATTGTTCCACTACGGGATTATTTCGAACGCTACGCCAGGCGTGAAATCGACAGTCCAGTTGTCGGAGACTGGGCAACTGATTTCAGCGAACTTCCTCCTGCGCTGCAGATTGTCAGAAATTTCTGGGCGCAATTGCCGGAAGCACAATTGACGGATGCACGTCGTGCATTTTACGCCCAATGCACCCATATTGATCATCAACTTCGGGTCGTGTTAGGCACGCTGCGCGAAGAAGAAA
>JBPCWJ010000339.1:0-3399 GCA_051009635.1 Rhizobiaceae bacterium | reverse complement strand
TCCACTCACATTGACGTCTTGTATGCTGACGGATGCGCCGCAGGATTTTTTGAACTGGACACCTCAAATCTGCCAAAATCGGTGGAATTGGCCTATTTCGGCATTTGCCCGACGCATACAGGCATGGGAATTGGCAAATGGTTCCTCTGGAGTGCGATAGAGGCCGCCTGGGATCACGATCCGGAAAAAATCCTTGTACATACCAATACGCTGGATCATCCGTCAGCCTTGCGGCTCTACCAGCGCCTTGGCTTCGAGCCTGTAGGCGTTGGAGAGGAAACCGTAGAAGTCTGGGACTAAAAACCCGGCTACATGGAGCCGGGTTTTCGCACAGTTACAAAAATTTTAATTGCTTATGCTGCAACTGTAAGCGCTACTTCCGGATCAGCCAGATCAAGATCAAGCGCTTCGGCAACCGGCTTGTTGGTGATTTTGCCACGATGGACATTCAGTCCATTGCGCAGATGCGGATCATCAACCATCGCCTGCAACCCCTTGTCCGCCAGCATCAGGCCATAATGCAAAGTCGCATTGTTCAGCGCCTTGGCAGATGTGATTGGCACCGCACCCGGCATATTCGCAACACAGTAATGCACGATACCGTCGATTTCATAAGTCGGCTCGGAATGGGTTGTGGCATGGGATGTTTCAAAGCATCCGCCCTGATCGATTGCTACATCAACCAATGCGGAACCCTCTCTCATGCCTGACAGCATTTCGCGGCTGACCAGTTTCGGTGCCGCGGCACCGGGGATCAGCACCGCACCGATTACCGCGTCGGCTGTGAAACATTCTTCCTCGATTGCTTCCACGGTCGAGTAACGCGTGTGCACGCGGCCATTGAAGATATCGTCCAGTTCACGGAGGCGAGGCAATGAGCGGTCAATAATGGTTACATCAGCGCCGAGCCCGACTGCCATTTTTGCAGAGTTCAGACCAACGACACCGCCGCCAATTACAACAACCTTGCCTGGCAGGACACCCGGTACGCCACCGAGCAGCACACCACGACCGCCATTGGCTTTCTGAAGCGCTGTTGCGCCAGCCTGAATGGCAAGCCGCCCTGCAACTTCACTCATTGGCGCAAGCAGAGGCAATCCACCACGCGAGTCTGTCACCGTCTCATAGGCAACCGCTGTACAACCGGATTCTACCAGGCCCTTGGCCTGCTGTGGATCTGGAGCCAGGTGAAGATAGGTGTAAAGGATTTGGCCTTCGCGTAGCTGGGCCCATTCTGAAGGTTGTGGTTCCTTGACCTTTACGATCATGTCGGACTGGGTGAACACCTCTTCAGCAGTCGATACAATCTGTGCACCAGCGGCCTGATAGGCGCCGTCATCGGCGTCGATACCGGCACCGGCACCACTTTCAATAATTACCGTATGCCCGTGGGCAACATATTCACGTACGGAACCAGGCGTCAGGCCGACGCGATATTCATGGTTCTTGATCTCTTTCGGGCAGCCAACGCGCATCTCGGTCTCCATTAAAGCGGTGTTGAATGATGAACATGCCCCTATGTAGTCAAACCCGCTCCGAATGTCCTTGCGAATACATCTTGAAAGAACCTAATTTTTCAACAATAATTGTGTAAATCTCCTATTTATCGAAATTATGTTGCGCAATGAAACTAGATAAGATCGATATGTTGATACTTCAGGCATTACAAAATGATGCCCGAATGCCCAATGTCGAATTGGCTGACAAGGTTGGGCTTTCACCTTCCGCCTGCTCACGCCGTCTTGCCCAATTGGAAGAAAACCGGATCATCGAGGGTTATCAGGCGGTAATATCGAACAAGGCTCTGGGACAAACAATCACCGCGCTGGTTCACATTACATTGGAAGGACAATCAGAAGATCATCTCCAGAAATTCGAGCGGGCAACCAAGACCTGCCCCTATATCGTTGCGTGTTTCTTGATGTCAGGAGAAAGCGATTACCTCATCAGGGTAAATGCCCGCGACATGGAACATTACGAACAAATCTACAAGGAATGGCTGTCCAAATTGCCCGGCGTCTCGCGTATCCAGTCAAGTTTCGCCATGAGAATGGTGGTCAACCGGGCAAATATTGACGTAACAAAGCTGGATTAATCCCAAATCAGGGCTCCACTACCTCCAAACCAACCGGCTGTCTGGATGAACAATGAAGCAATTGCTCCTGATTTTCCTGATCCTGTCAGTGGTGTCAGTCCTCATTCTCGTCTTTGGCCCCAGACCGGAAATATCCAGCCCGGTAAACTTTGAAGCCCTGCTTATCGGGTCCGACGTTGAAGACTATCTGGATTCGACAGAGTCCCGCGTAAAGCAGCTTGATCCCACCGCAAGGAAGGAAATCATATGGGCCAATCCAGAGAAAAGAGACCAGACTGATTTATCACTGGTTTATCTTCATGGCTTCGCTGGCAGCAAGGCCGAACTAAGGCCGCTCCCCGACAATTTGGCAGATATATTCGGGGCAAATCTGTTTTTCTCGCGCCTCAAGGGACATGGGCGAAACATCGAAGCGATGACTGAAGCGACCATGCTTGACTGGATGCGTGACCTTGCTGAGGCAATCACAATCGGGGAAAGGCTGGGCAAGCGCGTGGTTATTATGGCAACCACGCTGGGAGCCGCCTTGGCCACATATGGAATGTCAGACCAGCATCTAGCCCGCAATATTGCAGCAATTGTATTGGTCTCACCGGCATTCGCAGTCCGGGGTACATCAATCGGTCTCTTGAATATGCCTTGGGGTGAAAAAATACTTCCTATTGTCATGGGCGACAAAAGCTCCTTCGCCCAGACTCCTAACCTCTCCGGCACGACTTCAAGCAACCGCTATCCAACCAAAGCTATTTTCCCCATGGGCGCAGTCATGAAAGCCATATCCACAATTGATGTTTCTGAAATATCAACGCCCGCCCTTTTCATTGTCTCTCCTAATGACAAGGTCATTGCGGTTCGGGAAGCAAGAAATGTTTTTAGAGAATGGGGCGGACCCAAAAAACTGATAGAAATCTCAAGCCCAATTAAACAACAACACTTATTGACAATCGGTAGTGGGAACAGGGGCAAAGCAGACCAAATAAATGATCAAGTCGCCCGCTGGATAGCGACCATCAAATGATGATTTCCAGGGCCAGATGAAAGAAAATGATCTGCCGCGCTAGCTATATGGATTGTTTTTACAACTAGATAAAAGTCCATGATTCACAATTTGGAAAAGAACAAGATCAATAAAACTGGTGCGGACACCGGGACTCGAACCCGGACAGCCTAGGGCCGAGGGATTTTAAGTCCCTTGCGTCTACCAGTTCCGCCATGTCCGCACACTGTCCTGACTAGCGTCTAGCGTGAGCCGGTTCAAGTACTGAAATTAACCTGCGCTGATATTCTCCAGAGAATTGGACATA
>JBPCWJ010000338.1:0-3793 GCA_051009635.1 Rhizobiaceae bacterium | reverse complement strand
CCTTTGTCGCATCATGTACTGCGCGGTTCATCAATTCCCGTCCGATACCCAGCTTTTGTAAATGCGGAGATACGACAAGGGGCCCGAGTAGTAGAGCTGGGTTGTCCCCAATCCGGATATCAGTCAATTCGACCGAGCCGGCAAGTGTCTGGTTGCAGGTGTCAGTTGAGACCTCGGCCATGAAACTGAGTTCGGGCTTTGGGTCAGAAAATTCCCGCAAACGAAAAGCTGTCCGTGCAAAACGTCCCGGACCGAAGGCTTCGGCGGCCAGATTGTAGATTTCTGATTGGCATTCCGGCCTGATGTGGCCGATCTTTATGGTTGTTGAAGACATATGGTACCCCGGCAATACTGGATAGAAAATCCTGCCGGGCGGTCTGAATCTGATCAGTGTGCTACGGACAGGACGAATGACCGTTCAAAACGCGCTATTGGCGCGGAACGGAAAATTATTCGTCGTCGTAGCCTCAGATCTTTCATCACAAATTCACGCCTTTTCCAAGCAACCGGACAATGAGAACAATGCCGGAGGTGGTGGGCTCTAACACAACAAATGTTCGGCGTCCATCTGTTTAACGCCGGAACGGGAGCCTGACACTAGTTCATTTAAGTAGACAATGTGTTTACAGTGGTCAGGCTTCCAATTGGCTGGATTGCTTCCATATAAGCTCGAAACAGTAGACAGGATTTATCATGGGACTTCTTGTAGATGGCGTTTGGCAGGATCAGCCAAATTATACCCGCAAATCGGGCGGGAAATTTGTACGAAAGCAATCCCGGTTCAGGAACTGGATAACTGCCGATGGCTCACCCGGTCCTTCCGGAGAAGGTGGGTTCCCCGCGGAAAGAGGCCGTTACCATCTCTATGTTTCCCTTGCCTGTCCATGGGCGCATCGCACCCTGATCTTGCGCAAGCTAAAGAAGCTGGAAGACGTTATACCGGTTACGGTTGTTGACTGGTTCATGGGTGAAAATGGCTGGGAGTTCTCCGAACGTGATGGCGCCGGTGCTGATCCTCTTCATGGTGCAAGTCATCTCTGGAAAGTCTATGTTGCTGCCGATCCGAGCTATAACGGCCGAGTTACCGTTCCAGTTTTGTGGGACAAGAAGACCGGGACAATTGTGAGCAATGAATCCTCTGAAATCATCCGCATGTTCAATTCGGCATTTGATGCAATTGCCGGACAGAGCCCGGATTACTATCCGGAGAATTTGCGCGCCGAGATCGATGCCATCAATGAGCGGGTTTATCACACCGTCAATAACGGCGTTTACAAATGTGGCTTTGCCACGAAGCAGGAAGCCTATGAGGAAGCATTTGGTGAGTTGTTCGGCTCACTCGACTGGCTTGAAGAATTGCTTTCAAAGCGCAGATATCTGGCTGGAGACCATCTGAGCGAGGCAGATTGGCGACTATTCACGACACTTGTACGATTTGATGCGGTCTATGTTGGTCACTTCAAATGCAATCTGCGCCGGATTGCCGATTATCCCAACCTGTCCAACTATCTGCGGGAACTATATCAGCAAGAAGGAGTGGCAGAGACAGTGGATATGAAGCATATTCGTAACCACTATTACCAGAGCCATGAGACAATAAATCCGACACGTATTGTTCCTGTAGGCCCGGAGCTGGATTTCGATCTTCCTCACAATCGGGCAGGTCTGAAGGCCGCATGACCGACAGGTTTTACCAGTGCAGTGATGGCGGCTTGGCGTTGAAAATCTCGTCCATGCGTTTTGCTGTGCCCATGGACAAGTCGGTGGGCAGATTATCTCGTGGAAATAGCTTCATGTCGGCTATTTCCAGGGTGGGTACAAAATTTTCGGTAATTTCCCAATCGCGGCTTCGAAACAGCAAAACGTGGTCGCGTTTGGAGAACCTTACATTGAGATAAACTCCGACAAGTTCCGGCGGCCGGGTAATTCTTACCCTGGCTTCTTCATGAACTTCACGCTCCACCGCTGATTGAGCTGTCTCGCCCGGCTCGACGCCACCACCTGGAAAATGCCAGCCAGGAACATAGGTGTGCTTGATCAGCAGAATGCGTTCCTTATCATCTTCAATGAGTGCCCTAACCCCAACCGAAAGGGGTTTGACGCGCATTTTCATGCTGTGGAACACTCGGCGTGGCAGGAAGTGCAGATTCATTGATTTTGTCCTGAGCCTTGTACAATGCACAAGCTTGGCCTATTCGCCATGGTCATGTTTTCGCTCGCACACTTATCGGATGTTCATTTGGGGCCGTTGCCGCAAATAACATGGCATCAGCTACTTTCAAAGCGGATCACTGGCTATGCCAATTGGCAATTGAATCGCGGGCATAGCCATCAGGCGGATATTTTATCGGGCTTGATAAATCATATTCAGCAGAAATCACCGGATCACATCGCGTTGACGGGGGATATTATCAATCTCGGTCTGGATGATGAAATCAGGAATGCGGCCAAATGGCTCCAGAAAACTGGTGCGCCAGAAAAAATCAGCCTGGTATGTGGCAATCATGATGCCTATGTGCCGGGTGCGTTGGAGCATGCGTTTGATACCTGGCAGGAGTATTTGGCCGGGGATGATGCGGGAAAGGTTGCAAGCAGTCGTGATTTCCCCGTTCTCAGGCGGCGAGGGCCTGTTTCACTGATCCTGTGTAATTCTGCTTGCGTGACACCACCGTTTTTTGCAACCGGATGTTTCGATCAGCGACAGATGAACGGGCTCACGGATATTCTGGAACAGGAAGGCCATTCGGGGCGATGCAGGGTAGTGCTTATTCACCATCCTCCCATTGAGGGATTAACCCGTTTTCAAAAGCGGTTGGTGGGAGGCCAGTATTTTCGGGAAGCGGTGAAGAGTGCGGGTGCAGAGCTTGTTCTTCATGGCCATACCCATTTTGATGAGTTTTCGGAAATTGACGGGCCGGATGGCGTGGTCCCGGTACTGGGTGTTCCATCAGCGGGGCAGGCACCGGGCGGGAAACGTCCAGCGGCCAGGTATAATTTGCTGACGATCAGCAAGGCGAGCGGCCGGTCACAGAATGGCTGGAAAATCGTGCAGGAGCAGTACGGTTTCAGCGAGGAATTCTCCGGTGTCCGACAGATTGGTTCACCGCGCATGATTTCCGGTGGCTGAATAAGTCTTGTATTCCTAGATGCCGCCAAACCATGCCCACAGGACCAGAGTAGCCGCCCCAATCATGAAGCCGGCACCGAAGATGGCCAGCGAATACAGGATTGTCAGCCAAAGGCGGCGTGAACTGTCGATTGCCACAAAGCCGGTGAAATGGCTTGGGCTGTGGGCTACCTTTACATCAGGAGTTGATTCACTGCTTCCGTCAGCCTGACGCAGTTTCAGCGCCTGCCAGTCTCCCTCGATCGTATATTCCCGGTCCAGCAGACGTTCGGCGACATATTGGGTTACCATTTCCGCCATCTTGTGGCGATCTGTTGTGGAGCCGATCAGTGTTCGCCCAAGACGCGTATCCTTGACAAATTCGTACAGGCGGCGATCGCGGCCCATCCGCACAAAGCTTGTCATGTCGATCCAAAATCTGGTGTCGCTGCCTCCGGAAAATTTGAACTCGAAAAGTTCAACATCATCAGGGATTTCGTCAATAACCGGTTCAAGCTCCTGAACCAGCAATTCCATTCTTGCACGCGCAGCCTGAGCCATTTCCACGACCACATCATTGCGGCTGGCCTGATTTTCTCGGATTTTCTTGATCGATTCAGAAAGGCTCGGGCTTTTCCGTTCCGGTTTGACAATTTTCCTGTCAGTTTCCGAGCCAATATCCTTGCG
>JBPCWJ010000337.1:0-7797 GCA_051009635.1 Rhizobiaceae bacterium | reverse complement strand
GATATAACCGTGACTGATGACCTTTTTGTCACAAATTCGACACAAGATGAATTACTGCCAAAGCTAAACTATTCAAACAAAAGGAGAAATTAGCTATGCCCTTAACCCCTCGTTGGGGAGGGGTGTCCCACTGCGGGCACTACCGGAAAGCTGACAAAACTTCAACCCTGATTTGTGTCGTCAGAAACTATGTCGCAGTCAATCTCGAGAAGATTTTGACCGTCGCCACCCTTTGGTCAGTCTAATTTCGAATTTCGAATCCCGGCATCCGGGCGTTTCAGAACTTCAGGGTTTAACGCCAATCCGAGACCTGCTCCGGGCGGCGGGCTGATATAGCCATTGTCCACTGGTGGCAGGAAAGTGACCATCTCCTGATACCATCCATGGTAGAATGCACGTACCATCTCCTGAATGTATGTATTTGGCGCATGGAGAGCCATGTGGGTAGATGCTGTGAGCGCGACAGGCCCGGTACAGTCATGACAGGTAAAGGGCAAGGCATGGGCATCACAATAAGACGCAACCTTGCGTGCCTCCGTCAGTCCTCCGCCCCAAACCACATCCATGATTACCAGCGAGATATCCGCGCTTTCAATCAGGTCACGAAATTGCGCCTGACCACCTAGAATTTCGCCCGTTGCAATGGGTGCCAGTGTATCGGAAGCAACATCCCCGATGTTTTCACGATGATCCATCCGCACCGGATCCTCGATCCATGCAAGATCAAACTCTTCAAGCGCCTGACAAATTCGCTTTGCTGCCGGTACATTCCACAGGGAATGAAGTTCACACATGATATCCATGCGATCTCCCACTGCCTTCCGGATCTTATCGAAAGGTTTCATGGCGGTTTTCAGATCTTCGGTGGAAATCTCATTGCCTCCTGAAGCCTCCGCAGCAAAGTCGAAAGGCCAGATTTTCATTCCGGTAATTCCCATTTCCAGAAGGCTGGCGGCCAACTCATCTGCTATGTTCAGAAACCCTTGAAGGTCATCATAGGGGCCGGTCCGGGATTTATCCGCATCAATACCAAAATTCGCAGTAACCTGTGCAGAAGCATTGCGGACATAATCATAACCTGCACAGGTATTATAAACGCGAACCTTGTCCCGGCAGGCACCACCCAGCATCTGGTAAATCGGCTGGCCGGCATGTTTGCCCCACAAATCCCACAATGCGATATCGACTGCTGATGTTGCCCGCATCTCTGCGCCCGAACCGCCACGACCGGTATAACCGGTCATTTTGCGCGCATGGCTTTCAATCTCCAGCGCGTTCTTTCCCAGCAAATAAGGAGCAATATATTCGTGGATATGTGCTTCAACCGCCTTGGCACCAAAATAGGTTTCCCCCAGCCCCGTCAGACCTTCATCGGTCTTGAGGTGCACCCATAACAGGTTCGGATAAGCCTCGACGAATACAGTTTCAATTTCAACTATACGCAATCAATCACCTCTGGGGTCAGGCAACACATGGTTTCTCCATACGCTACAAGCATCCCGGCCATTTGGATAGATGGCTGCCTTTTCCAGGATTCCCTATTCCTCCCGCCGTAACCGAAGATCATCTGAATTCCAGTTGAACAAGCCATCCTTCGATTGCTATGCTTTTTGCTTGGCCGTCAACTCCCCCTCCAGACAGATTGGCTGTAAAATGCGCATTTTCTATCTCCTGTTCGCGATACTATGCTCCCCTGCTTTCGCGGAAGAAGTGGAATTGGAGCTCGTATTGCTGGCCGATGCATCAGGCTCCATATCCGACTATGAAATTCAATTCCAGAGACGCGGCTATGCCGAAGCCATTACCGATCCGGCAGTCCTGTCTGCAATTGCAGGCACAAATTACGGCGCTATCGCCGTAACCTATGTGGAATGGGCTGCAAATACGGCGGTCGTGGTGGATTGGCAGAAGATAGACGGCGCAGAAAGTGCAGCAGCCTTTGCCCGGGCACTTACAGAACCTCCAAGGCAGGCCTTTGGCCGCAATGCCATCGGCACAGCACTGCTGGCAGGCAAACAACTGATTGAATCAAACAATTTCCAGGGTTTTCGGAAAGTGATTGATTTTTCCGGCGACAGCCCAAACAGCTATTCCGGACCGACTATCGAGGAAGCACGCCAGGAAGTGATAGCAGCAGGAATTACTATAAACGGCCTGCCCATTCTGTGCCGCTTCTGTGACACGCCGGTTCGATATGGCGATCTTGGAAAAATCTATGAGGAACGGATTATTGGTGGCCCCGGCGCCTTTGTAATTACCGCTGTGGGCGAAGAGGATCTAACCGTTGCAATCCGCCGCAAACTCATCCTGGAAATTGCAGGCACGGTTCCAAAATACAGGGCAGGTTATATCAACGCCAATTAGCTGGATATCTGGTTACATCTTCAGTTTATCCTGGGTCAGGACCCATAAAACTGCACAGGGAGTAGCGCGGACCTATCCTGCCACTCCCTGCGCCTTCTACCCCTGCGCCTGGTAAGGAGACTAAATCCCAGGCTGCACAGGGGTTGGGGCTGACTGCTTGTAACGCCCCTGGCACTGTCGCGCCTTGCCCCTGTGCCTGCCCCCGTCTCCATTTATTTTTATGGGCTGGGGGGAAGCTGCAGTCACTACTGATGTCTTGATGTCTGAATGCCAGATGGGATTTTTGACAGTATTCTGTTTGGGAATTGCTGCCAGAATATTGATAATTGCTGCCAATAGTCCAAGTTGTTACCATTGAATTGCTAAAAATGAAGGGGCATCGGCAAAAGTGAGCACAGAATCTCCTGACCGCCACAGCAATGAATTCTGGGATCGAACGACCTGGGTGAAATATGCGCTGGAATTTGCCGGTGAACTTGGCGCAAATTCAGAGGATATTCTTGCCGAGACAAATTTGCGCTGGGTCGATCTGGAACATGAAGACCAGATACCTGCTGTCAAATCTGCTGAAATCTTTGAAGTCTGCGCCCGGACCACGGGAAATGATCTCTTTGGCCTGCAGCTGCTGGACCGGGTAGATTTAAGGGACGTGGGACTGCTTTGGTATCTGGCCCTGAACTCGCCGAACCTGCGAAGCTGCGTGAAAAATATCAGGCGCTATTATCAGCTGTATCAGAATTTCGCCCGCATTACTGTCAGCGATGAAACATTGTCAAACACCTTTCCTTACACCATCGTGATTGCCGAGCATTCGGAATTGCTTCCCTCGCAATCCTATCAGCAATTCGAGGAATTCAACTGGCTGGGTTTCCTGCTTGCATGCCGCAGGCTCACAAATAGCGAGATTGCGCCCGTGGAAGTCGGTCTTCGCTATCTTCGCAGCAACAACGTCAAGGCGATCGAGCAATATTGCAAATGCAGTGTCGAGTTTGGCGCGCCGGCAAACTATATCCGCCTTACAGAAGACCAGTATTTGCTGCCAATCCCCACCAGCGACAACAAGCTGCTTTCAATTCTCGAAGTGCATGCAAAAGATCTGCTGGAAAATCAGAAAAAAGCGGTGCCAAATTTTGAGCATCAGGTGACGAAACTTGTCGTCGAGCAACTACCGCGCGGCAAGGCCAAGGCAAAGATCATTGCAAAGGAAATGGCCGTCAGTGAAAGAACGCTGGCCCGCAGATTATCGGAATTCGAGACCAGTTTTGGGTCGATAATCGATGACGTTCGCAAGAATCTGTTTGCCCGGTATATCCGCGAAGAAGAATTATCTCTTTCCCAAATCGCTTATTTGCTTGGATATTCAGAGCAGGCTGCAATGACCAAATCAGTCAAACGATGGACCGGTGAAACACCCAGGAAGTATCTGGACAGAGTGAAGAATTAGGTTTCATTCATCTTCCTAAGACGACCTACCTATATTGCCCCAGCAACATCAGAAGCGACTGCACCAATCCGATTGCACCCGATATTGGCTGCATCGGTGCCTTGGCGTCAGCATCCAGCAGCAGAACCGCTTCAGCTCTCGTCGCAAGCGGGCTTTCCCCCTCATCGGTGATCGCAATAATGGCACGGCCTGAAACATGAGCGTCCATGACTGCATTCACGACCGGTTGTGAATAGGGCGGGAAGGCAATGGCCACAAGCACATCCTCCCGGCCAATCGTACTGACCTGCGGTCCGGCCATGCCGCCTGCAAAATCGAGCAGGCTGCTCGCGCGCTCCGATCTTAACAGGCCATAGACCAGATAGTCTGCAATCGGACGTGATCGCCGCAGCCCGGCAACATAGGTATGATTTGCCCGAGCAATCATCTGCGATGCCTTGCCTATCTCAACCGGATCACAGGATGCACGCCAGCTCTTCAGCGCCGCGATATTTGCACTGACACTGGTATCAAGAATTTCCTCAATACCCCGTGGTTCTGCTTCACCATCCGAAAGAACCTTTTCACGCGTGGTTGCCTCACCTTCAATAAGTCTCTGGCGAAAAACCCGTTGGAGGTCCGAAAACCCCGAATAACCAAATTCCTTTGAGAACCGGATAAGCGTGGAAGGCTGCACCCCCAAAACCTCGGCAATTGCCGAAGTTGTACTCAAGGCAATCTGGTTCGGTTCTTCGAGCGAAGCCCGCGCAATCCGCTGCAAATGCGGGCTTAGAGAGGAAAAACGGTCCCTGATTTGCTGTCGAAGCGCATCAAAGGTCAATGGCGTATCTTTTTCATTTTGCATGGGTTTTCGCTCCTGTATCTCCTATAATAGAAAATTTATTCAATTGCCATGAAAAATATTTCTTGACTAAATTTGAAAATTTATTCAATTCTTTTGATCAGGCATTCAATCGGTCTGATGGATGGGCCGGATGCCTGATAAATCCGATTTGAGGATTTCCTGGAGGAATTAATGTCTAAATCAAAAATCAGCCGCCGTCGGCTGTTGACGACGGCCGCAGCAGCAGCAGGCGGAAGCGCCGCGTTCTTTGGTCCGTGGAAACACAATCGCGTCTGGGCTGCAGGCTCTGACAAGCCCATCAAGATCGGAATAACTTCCGATGCCAGTGGCCAATATGCAAATTCCGGTGCGAGCGACCGGCGCGGAATGGCGATGGCCATCGCTGAGTTCAACGATAAAGGTGGCGTGCTCGGCAGAAAAATCGAAACTATCCACATTGATACCGAAACGACGCCTGCCACGGGCAGCCGCGTCGCAGAACGGATGATCACCCGCGAAGATGCGGGCTTTCTGATTGGCGCGGTAAGCTCCGGCGTTGCCAATGCAATCAGCCAGGTCGCACAGAAATATGGCGTCATCTATCTCAACACAAACTCTTCCTCGCCGACCGAGAGCGGCAAGAATTGCCATCGGGTGAAATTCGTCTGGGATGGCAATGGCAGCAATTTTGCCCAGGCAGCGATCAAGAATGCGATTAGCGCCTATGGCGACAAGTGGATGCTGCTGACAAACGACTATGGCTGGGGTCACGACACTGCGGCGGCCACAAGAGCGCTTCTGGCAAAATACGGTGGATCAGTTGAAGACGAGATACTTGTCCCGCAAGGCACGCGCGACTTCTCATCCGCCCTGCTGAAATTGCAGCAGGCTTCACCAAATGTTGTTGCAGCGGCAGTTGGCGGTGATGACCAGAAGGCCATGCGTCAGCAGGTTGCACAGCTTGGAATGGGTCACTCACCCGCCTGGATCAACAACCAGCAGGACTGGCCCGACGTATATGGCCTGCCCGTCGACAACCTGTTCGGTGTGTTCGGCACAACCTGGTACTACAAGCTGGATCTTCCCGGCGTTGCGGACTTCGTGAAGAAATACCAGGCCATGTACCCCGATACGAAAATGCGGGTACCGGGCAATGTCTTCTACAACGGCTATCAGGCCACGAAGAACCTGTTGGCTGCGATTGAACGAGCCGGAACGACCAACAACATCGCTGTCATCAAACAGCTTGAAGGCCACAAGATGCCTGCTGAAGAACGCATGCAGCATCACGACGCCTATATCGATCCGGCAACCCACCAGGTGCAGCAGACCATCTATCTGGCAACTGCCAATACGGAAACCGAGGATAAGGACGACATGTTCAAAGTCGTATCCAACTCCGCACCTGAAGATGTGATGGATGCAGGCGCGCAAGCTGCTTGCAAGCTGGAAAGCTATGACGAAACCCCGACATTCGACGCCTAGGCGTTCGATCCTGTCATGGCCGGCTGCAAGGCAGCCGGCCATTCAGCCTGCCCTGTCGAGAGATACCTAAATCCGATGGTTCACCTGTTACCACATTTGTTGAATGGATTGACCCTTGGTCTCCTTTTCGCGCTGATCGCATTGGGCTTTACGCTCATTGTCGGCGTGATGGAGGTAATCAACCTCGCACATGGCTCCTTATTTGCCTTAGGCGCTTATTTCGCCCTGACGCTAATCGGCGTGGACCCCATTTCCGATACGAGCTTCGGCCAATGGTGGCTGGCTCAGCCAATTGAAATTCGTTATCTGGTAGCCTTGATCGCAGCACCGCTTATGGCCGGAATTGCCGGGATGTTTCTGGAGATTTGCCTGCGGCCAACCTATGGCAAGGCACCGCTCTACGGGCTTCTGCTGACATTTGGCGCAGCATTGGTAATAGAAGAGATAATCCGGATTGCCTGGGGACCGGGCGAGCAATATCTGCAAATCCCCCAATCCATTACCGGCGCGACAATTCTGATCGGCACAATTTTTTCAAAGTACAAGTTCTTTGCCGCCGCTTTCGGCATATTCGCAGTCGTCGGCGTCTGGCTGTTCCTGGAGAAGACTTCCTACGGAGCAATCATCAAGGCCGGTGCCCATGACAGCGAAATGGTCCGGGCGCTTGGCTATGACCTGACCAAGCTGCGACTGCTGGTCTTCGGATTTGGTTCTGCGCTTGCGGGTCTGGCAGGAATTGTAATGGTCCCGATCTGGGGATTGCGGCCACATGTCGGCATTGACGTTGTTATTCCTGCCTTTCTGATAATCGCGCTTGGCGGCGTCGGCTCATTCGAAGGCGCAATCATCGCCTCCATTCTCGTAGGTCTGGCGGTCGGGTTAACCGGCGCCTATGCATCAGCCTGGTCCATGATGTCCATGTATATCCTGCTCATTCTGGTGCTTGGTTTTCGCGCACGCGGTTTGTTCGGTAGAGCCTCGGCATTGGAGAATTGATCCGATGATGACCCTGTCCGACATATCGCCCCAAGCCAAATCCTGGCCAACACGCCAGATGTCAGTCGCAGCAATCCTTCTCTTGACCGCGCCTTTGTGGCTGCCGGCAATCGGTCTTTATCAATATATCGGATTGGAAATCGCCATCTGGATCATATACGCGATGGGATTCAATCTGCTGTTCGGCTATACCGGATTGCACAGTTTCGGCCACGGCGCCTATCTGGGCGTGGGCGCTTATGCGTTCGGCCTGTTCCAGAAGGGCATGGCCGTTAACCTCTTGGGCGGATTGCTCACCGCCGTTGCCGCAGCCGGTATTGCCGGTCTTCTGGTTGGATTATTCCTTTCTCACCGCCGCGGCCTTTACTATGCGCTTTTGACAATCGCATTCGGACAGATTTTCTGGTTTTCCTCGATCAAACTGCGCTGGATTACCGGTGGTGAAGACGGGCTTTTGAACATTCCCCGCCCGCCAATTGAACTGGGTATTGTCTCCATCGATCTGAACAATAATGTAGCCCTTTACTATCTGGTCGCAGCAATCCTGTTTGCCACCCTGATCTTCCTGTGGCGCCTGGTCCACTCTCCCTTTGGCCGGGTGCTGCAGGCAATCAGGCAAAATGAAATGCGGACACGGTTCGTCGGCTATGATGTGTGGCGCTACAAGGTGGCCGCATTTACGCTG
>JBPCWJ010000336.1:0-4038 GCA_051009635.1 Rhizobiaceae bacterium | reverse complement strand
GGCGTGATTGACGGTGACAAGGAAGACCATCTCGCAGAGTCATGGAAAGAGATAATCGGGATCCAGACACCAAACCTGGACAACAATATTCTGTCCCTTTCAGGTGGGAATCAGCAAAAGGCTCTTTTCGCCAGAGCGCTTGGATCAACCGCTGAATTAATTCTCATGGATGATCCGATGCGTGGTGTGGATATCGGAACAAAACAAGAGGTTTATGGCCTTCTACGAAAAGAAGCCGCCGCCGGGCGAACATTCGTCTGGTACACGACCGAGATGAATGAATTGGAGCATTGTGACCACATCTATGTTTTTCGGGAAGGTAAAATTGTTGCCGATCTGACGCGCAATGAACTGACAGAACAGAAAGTCTTGCACGCATCGTTCGAGGGCGGATGACGATGGATGCTCTATTCAACCCAAGGACAATGCGCAATCTGTTGCCAGCGTTTTCGCTTACTGTTCTGCTGATACTGATATTCTATATCCAGCCTCGAGCCATGAGCTATCTTGGCCTGAACCTCCTGCTTAATCTGGCGCTCCCAATAGCCTTTGCAACGCTCGCCCAGATGTGTGTGATGACGGTCAACGATCTGGATCTGGGAATTGGTTCTTTTGTTGGCTTTGTCGCTTGCGTTGGCGCAACCTTCTTAAGGGACACGCCGATAATCGGATTGCTGATCCTCTTTGGTTGTATCGGAATATATGCAGCGCTGGGCGCTCTCATTCACTTGCGAAATTTGCCATCGATCGTCGTGACGCTTGGGATGTCATTTGTATGGCTTGGCCTGGCATTGCTGGTGCTTCCCACTCCTGGTGGCAAGGCGCCTGATTGGGCTCGCGCAATCATGACATGGAAAACGCCAATTATACCGTTCACCATTTACGCCTCGATATTCGTGGCATTGGTGGTTCATTTTCTGCTGATGCGATCTGCCTATGGCACCGTTTTAAGAGGTGCCGGTGGCAATCCAAAATCGGTTGAGCGTGCTGGATGGTCATTACTTCGAATAAAGATGTCCATGTATGCTCTAGCAGGATTTTTCGGGATTCTCAGTGGCATTGCATTGATCGGGCTGACAACATCAGCTGATGCGAATATCGCTCTTCGCTACACATTGTTGTCAATCGCAGGTGCCATTTTAGGTGGAGGAGAATTTGTTGGAGGACGCATCTCACCAATCGGTGCAGTAATAGGTGCAACAACACTGACACTCGCAGGCTCTTTCCTGTCGTTCCTGCGGATTTCACCGGATTGGCAAATCGGTGCGCAAGGCGCAATCCTCATAATCGTCCTGGCATTGCGGGTACTCATTAACCGGTCGGAGGCAAAATGAACTTTGCAAAATCCGGCATAACCCATATTGCGACAGCTCCGTGGATTTGGGCTTATTTGGCCGCCGTGCTGGTCTGGTTGGCAACCGTGTTCTTCACCGGCGGCCAAGGCTCCACACAAATTTTGTCCGCCGCGCTTTCCTTTGCGACATTCTCTGTGATTGTCGGCATCGGTCAGATGTATGTAATCACACTTGGACCAGGAAATGTGGACTTGTCCATACCGGCTACAATGACGTTTGCAGGTGCGGTGTCCATGAAAATCATGGACACTCAGGACTCCATGATTGTGCCCGGCCTGTTCATAGCATTGGCCTGCGGTGGTGCAGTCGGTATTTTTAACTACGGGTTAATTCGTGCGCTTCGCATTCCACCCATAATTGCTACTCTTTCTTCAAGCTTTCTTGTTCAGTCCGCCGCCATTTCCTATGGACGCGGAATAAAAATCAAACCACCTCCGATTTTGGCGGATTTTACCACCTGGCGAATATTCGATATTCCGGTTTTGGCAGTTTGCGTAATTGGCCTTGCTGCGTTTATGAGCCTTGTCTTGCACCGAACTGTTTTCGGTCGATCGGTGACGGCCATTGGTCAGAATCAGCGAGCTGCGGAACTTGCGGGAATTCCTGTCAATCGCATCCGCTTTGCCACCTATGTACAATCCGCAGTATTTGCCGGACTATGCGGCTATCTTCTTTCTGGCTTTTCTGGTGGTGCGTCCCTGAATATGGGCGCAGAATACTTGCTTGCCTCCATTGCGGTCGTAGTCATTGGCGGGACATCAGTTGCTGGCGGGTTTTCCAACGTACCGGGCCTGTGGGGTGCGGCGCTATTCATGTTTCTGCTTGTTACCATGTTGAACACATTTGGACTCACTGCCGGTTTCCGGCTTATTTTGACCGGTTTGATAATCGTCGGCGTCATCACTTTGGCAGGTGGCCGGAAGCAGGATTGAGCCTGATCTAGTCATGTGCCTAAACGCTCAGCATCGATAACTCGGCACGCTGTATGTCTGACAAGTTAGAGATTAGGATCGCTCGTCCGGCGGCCGAGAACAGTAACATTTGCAAAAGCGCTCATTGGGCGAGCAAAAATAGTCGGCCAATTCCAGTACAACAACCAGTCACGATGGCGACAATGTCCTCGAGTCCTGCCAATGTTGCCCCTCCTCTCCATCAATTCAATTGACTGTCATTCTTCTTCATTCTGGAAATCAGATTTCGGCGCGCTCTCGTGACATGTGCTGCTGCAAGCAAGCCTGCTGCTTCTGCGTCCTTATCAAGGATTGCGGATGTCAGCAGCCGATGATCTTCGATGACGCCTTCAAATCGATCGGGTCCATAATCAAATCGCCTCCATACGATTCTCAGAATCTGGTAATGGCGTTCCTCGATTTCGCTGGCTTCGCGATTGCCCGATGCTTTGCTAATTTCCTGGTGGAACATTCGATTGGCCTCAAGTGCGGCTCCGCGATCGTTGCCTGCTGCAATTTCTTCGAACCTGTTCTTTGCTTGGAAGATCGCGTCTGAAGCTTCGGGTGTCAGTCTTTCCGCCGCCCGGCGCGCCTGTATCGCCTCCAGCGCCTGGCGCACATCAAACAGATCAGTCATAAAATTCATGTCGACCTCGCGCACGCGCATACCACTATTTGGCGTGAATTCCACCAGACCCTGACCATTGAGAATTCGCAGTGCTTCTCGAATCGGCATGTGGCTGGTTGAATATAATTCGGCAAGTTCCGCGAGTTTCAATCGTGCGCCGCCGGAAAACCGTCCATTTACAATGTCTTCCCGGATCCTATCACTAATCTCGATATATTGTGACGCCAATCTGGTCCCCTTTTTTCACGCGATAATTCAAGCAACTTACTAGCTGGCTGTCTAGACCAACAACGCGAGCAAACAGCGGCAAAGCTTGGAGCGCAGACTGATAGGCTGCTCTTCAGGCGGATTTCGTACCAGTCAGCTCCACCGCATTTCCGCTGGGTCCCAATTGTAAACTTGCACACCGTTCTGGACGTGCCCAGACCATAATGCCAATGTAGTTCAAATGAATAAAGGCAAACGTAATGTCGAGACCTCAGCCCAACATTCTGTTCATTCTTTCAGATCAACATGCCCAAAGTGCGGTCGGTTGCTATGGCGATGATTCTGGTGTGACACCCAATCTGGACAAGTTGGCGTCGGAGGGCACGGTCTTTGAAAACGGATATTGCGCCTCTCCAATATGCCTTCCAAGCCGTATGTCGCTATTGACAGGTCGACAACCGCACGAGAACCGTAGCTGGCTAAATACCGATGTACTCAATTCCGGCACTCCCACATTTGCCCATGCATTAGGCGCAGCCGGATACCGCACTGCTCTTGTCGGGCGCATGCATTATATTGGTTGCGATCAGACCCATGGATTCAGTGAGAGGCTGGTAGGTGACCATTCTGCAAACTGGCCGGGCAATCCGACATTTAAACATGGTGAACTCGAAGGTGCACCCGGACCAAACAGGGTTAGCATCGAAAAATCCGGTGCCGGAACAAATGCCTACGATCTGAAAGATCGAGACACTGCAGCGGCGGCTGTTAATTGGATACGAGAGGCGGGTGCGGAACATGAAAATGGCGATGCCCAACCGTTCCTGCTCACTGTTGGCTTCATGCTGCCACATCCTCCCTACGTTGCCGATCCTGAAGATTATGACGCAGTAGAAGG
>JBPCWJ010000335.1:0-2854 GCA_051009635.1 Rhizobiaceae bacterium | reverse complement strand
TGCCCTTGTTATGGGTAAAAAAACGGCGCATTAACGAATGAAAGTTATTCGAGTTACGGTCAGGGGCATGACCTAGTAACGGCTTTTGCCAGAACAGGAATTTATCAATGAAAAAACTGCTTGCCATTGCAGCGGCAGCGACCCTTGTGGCATGCCAGACCGCCACCGATCCGCTTACAGGCCGGCCGCAGATAAACAATACTGCAGGTGGTGCCACATTGGGTGCAGTAACAGGCGCATTGACCGGGCTTCTTGTAGCCAAGGACAAAAGTGGCGGCGATAAACGCAAGTCAGCGCTGATCGGGGCTGGAATCGGCGCATTGGTTGGCGGTGGCGTCGGCAATTACATGGACCGGCAGGAAGAGGAATTGCGCGCCCAACTGTTATCGAGCGGCGTGAGCGTTACACGTACTGGCGACCAGATCATCCTCAATATGCCTTCCAATGTGACCTTCTCAACCGATCAGGATCAGCTAAATCCCGGCTTCTATCCGGTGCTGGATTCGGTGGCAATTGTACTCAATAAATATCCGAATACCTTGCTGGACATAGATGGCCATACCGACGACACGGGATCGGCCCAATACAATCAGGCGCTGTCAGAACGTAGGGCCGTGAGCGTTGCGCGCTATCTGGACGGCCGAAGTGTCGATTCCAGGCGTCTGCTGGTCGTCGGCTTTGGCGAGAGCCGTCCGATGGCTCCCAATGAAACGGAGCAGGGCAAGGCCGCAAACCGGCGCGTCGAGGTTCGCATAAGCCCGATCACCTGACCGAATATTCATTAAAATTGTAATTATCTGCTTCAGCCAATGATAATCGGCAGAAGCTAGATTGCCTCGAACCAATTTGTTTGAGGCAAGCCCAACATGTCACTGATTAGTCAGGCAGCAAGAAAGTTTCGTCACGACCAGCGTGGAAACTTCGCTGTCATTTTTGCTGTAGTCGCGCTGCCGGTAATGGCAATTGCCGGGCTCGGTCTGGACTATGCGCGTATTTCTGCTGCCGAGGAAAAATTGCAGGCCAGCGTGGATGGGGCAATCCTTGCCGCGGCCGCAAACAGCGGCAATGTCGCATCCATGCAGCATGCAGTGAATGATTTCATTGCTGCAAATCTTCCCGAACCCGATATCGCCGTCAAAACCGTTGTTGACACCTACAAGATGACAGTGGAGGCGAGCTATGAATTGCCGACTTCCGTACTTGCGGCTGCCGGAATTCCACAGGCCGAGATATCGGCAAGCGCCCAATTGACCAGCAGGTCACCGCTTCGCAATTCTGGCGGCGTATCAAATGCCCAAATGTCTCGCAAGGAATTGCGGGCGGCCAGAAGAAAATTTGAAAGGGCGATTGCCAGACTGCCCCGAACTTACCGGGACAGAATGCTCGAGCGATTTGACCAGATGGCAAAATCTGCCAACACCGCCAGTGCAGCCAAGCCATATTACCTTTCCGAATAATTCGGAAGGCGGCTAGTCAATCTACGAATGCGCGCTCAACGACAAAGGTAGCGGGTGCGGCATTTGAACCTTCGACAAGGCCGGCCTTTTCGCAAAGTACCTTTACGTCCTTCAGCATATCCATGGATCCACATATCATCGCCCGGTCTTCTTCAGGTCCAAGCGGCGGAACGCCAAGCTCCTCAAACAGCGACCCGGTCTCCAGCATGGTGGTAATCCGCTCGGTACGCTCATAGGGTTCACGGGTTGCAGACGGAACATAGGTAAGCCGCTCGGCAAATTCCCCGATTAGCGGATCTTGTGCCAACTCATCCATCAATTCCAGCCCATAACCCAGCTCGGCAACTTCCCGGCAGGTATGAACAAGGATCAATTGCTCGAACTTGTCATAGGTTTCCGGATCACGGATTACGCTGGCAAAGGGCGCTATTCCGGTACCTGTCGCAAACATGTAAAGGCGCTTGCCGGGTGCCAACGCATCATTGACCAAGGTACCGGTCGGCTTTTTCCGCATCAAAACGGTGTCACCGGGCTGAATTTTCTGGAGGTGTTCGGTAAGCGGTCCGCCGGGAACCTTGATTGAGAAGAACTCGATCTCTTCGTCCCAGGACGGGCTGGCAATTGAATATGCGCGGTAAATCGGCTTTTCCGCATTTGGCAGACCAATCATCACAAACTCACCGGAACGGAAACGGAAACTGGCTGGCCTGGTAATGCGGAATTTGAACAGGCGGTCAGTATAATGTTTCACTGAAACAACTTTTTCGGCGAAAACGCCCTCAGGCACCGGAAATGACAGTTCTGCCTGTACATTCATCTCGATCACACCCATTTCCATTTCCTTTTCACCATTACCGGCTTGCTTGGTATTTCCACCGGCAATCGTGCTCCACGGCACCTAGCTTCATTCTGGTCGTTCGGCAAGGCCCATCCATTTATACATGGAGGACCATAGGGCTAACATATGCGGTGCGTAGTCTCTGATTTACAGCAATGGATTTTCTCGCATTTGGCAAATAACGGAATGATTTGGATCAATTCCCGTGTTTGCAGAAAATTTTACCGCCCATCAGCATTTCCCCTCCCTTTTTCGTCATGTGCGTAAATGCACAGCGGACTTTGTTGTTGGGGTCTATCTTGGTTTCATCAACAGGCAACAAGGCCCTGCACAAATCGAAACAGTCTTTATGAGAGAAGAGGACTTCAAGATGACCATTTCCAAAAACATCCGCAACACCGCCATCGCAGGTTTCGCAGCCGTCGCCATGATCGCAGCCGGTTCGGTTGCAGCCCCCAGCCAGGCCCATGCCGGTAATTTCGGCGCAGCCGTTCTTGGTGGTATTGTTGCCGGTGGCCTGATTGCAGCAACCGCCCGCCCTGTCTATGCAGCCCCTGCC
>JBPCWJ010000334.1:0-2947 GCA_051009635.1 Rhizobiaceae bacterium | reverse complement strand
GCGCTGTTGCCGGAATTTCCGTTACGCGAGCAGGAACCGCATCGTCGATGCCAACGCTTTCAGAAGTAGAGGCACTTCTGAATTCCTAGAAAATAGTTGAACCTTGTTGGTCTATCCACTGACACTCCGTTGTCAGTAGATTGGCAAGAAGTGCCTTTTCTGTTCATCCTGCGATGCTTAGTGTGCCAATTGTTTCAATTTTGATTTTTAAGCAATCCAGCCGGAGACTTGGATGACGTATGATGAAGGTCTGTCGCAGCGAATGCGAGATGCTCTTGATGGGCTTCCCGGCGTTGAAGAAAAGAAAATGATGGGTGGGGTCTGTTTTCTCATTGACGGTCACATGGTTAGCGGCGCCCATCGTGACAAGAAAACCGGAGAGGGCTGGTTCATGTTCCGTGTTGGCAAGGACCAGCAATCTGAAGCACTTGAAATGCCGGGTGTTTCAGAAATGATCATGGGTGGACGAAAGATGGGCGGTCTCGTTCAGGCGATGGAAGAACTGGAAGACGCGGGTTTTGCGAACCTTCGATCACTCGCCCTGGCATTTGTCGGGACGCTTCCACCAAAAATCAAATGAAGTTGGGGTCATAACAGATGGCGGATGCAGAAGATTCCATTTTTGGCGAGGGAACGCTGAAGTTTCTTGAGAAACTCAAGTCCAATAATAATCGAGAATGGTTTCATGCAAACAAGTCTGAATACGAAGCTAATGTGAAGCATCCGGCTGCGGCCTTTGCCCATGCGATGGAGTTTGAGTTGGAGAACCTCACCGGCATTCCGCATAAGTCCAAGATTTTCCGGATCAACAGGGATATCAGATTTTCGAAAGACAAGACGCCCTACAATGTTCACATCCATATTTCATGGAGCCGAACCGATATGAAATCGGGCCCCGCATGGATGTTTGGTAGTTCCCTTGAATATTGCACCCTTGGTTGCGGTATGTTCGAGTTTTCAAAACCAGGCCTTGAAAGTTACCGTAATGCAGTTTGTGGCAGTAAGGGTGATGACCTGACGCAAGTCATGAAAGGATTGTCTGCTTCCGACTATCGATTGGCTGATCCTGCCTTGAAGCGCATTCCGACAGGCTATCCCGATGCCGGATCCAATGCGGAGCTTCTCAGATATAAAGGTTTCATGGCGTGGTTTGATCTGGATGGTCCGCGTGCTGTTCTTGATCCTGATCTGATCAAGACATCGGTTCGACGATGCAAACCGATGTTGCCATTATGGAAATTTCTGAGTGACCTCGAGTAGAGGCATAAGTGCCAATTACAGGGTTAGGATGCCTGTCACAGCTCGCTGATATGAACGGTTCTGCGATCTTCCGCTGAAATGGCAATTGCCTCCAGAACTTCGATATTATGGACGCTTTCTTCCGGAGTGATGGGGTAGGGCGCCAGGCCCTGGCATGCTGCCGCGAAAGCTTCAAGATTGGCTGTGACCGCATCAGCCCATTCATAATCCTTCTGCTCGATATCCTTGCCTGTTTGTGAAGTTAAATACCTGACAATTCCATCCGGCGTATCTGGATGGGAATCGTTTAGAACCTCAATCCATTTTTCAGAACCAAAAACATGCATTCTGATAAAATGTGGCGTGTGCAGAACCGCGCTGAAGGAAGCCGTCATGCCGGCCGCAAAGCCAAGCTGGACTGTCACCACATCGCCGGTTTCCCATCCCAAGGAGCGGCTGGCTGTCATGGCCTGAACGGTATCGATCCGCCCGAAGAACGAAATAAGGAGATCGCTGAGGTGAATGCCCATTGCTGTCATGCCTGCAGCGGGGGCGACTGATTTCGAAGTTCTCCAATCACCCTTTGGTACATTGATCAGCTTGTCATGACTGAATGCCGCCTCGGCATGCATGATTGTGCCCAGGCTCGAATTTTCTATTTCCTCGCGCAGTGCAAGCATGGCGGGTTCAAACCGCCGTTCGTGCCCGATTCCCAATTGGACGCCTGCTTCGCGGCAAGCGGAGACAGAACGCCTCGCACTTGCCGCTGTAAGCCCCAATGGCTTCTCGCAAAAAACATGCTTGCCGGCATTTGCACAGAATACGACCTGTTCTTCATGCAAAGGGTTTGGCGTCGTCAAAACAATTGCATCAACCTCGTCCAGCGAAACCGCGGCGGCGAGGTCTTCAAAGAGTCGAAGTCCCATTTTGGCAATTGCTTCGTGATTGGGAACATGAGGTTCAACGATTCCCAAAACCTTGATGGAATCATGATTTTGTAATCGCGAAGTAATGTGCTTACCCCACCAACCAAAACCCGCGATTACAATATTGAACGGTCTGATATCGCTCGTCACAAAGCGGATCCGATTTCAGCAAATTTCCCTTTGTGAAAAATCAGCGGCTCCTTGTCGGTGACGTTAAATTTGCATACCCGCCCAAGATAAATTTCATGATCACCACCTTCGAATCGGTTCTCAGTCCGGCATTCCAGAACGGTGGCGGCACGTTCCAGGACCGGGACACCATCAATACCTTTGATCCACTTGATATCTGCAAACTTGCTGTCAGAAGGCTGTGAAAAATTATGAACCAGATCCTTGGAATCCTGGCACAGTATATTTATTGCAAAAGAGGGATGGGTACGAAATGCGCGAAGGCTGGGCGTAGAAAGCCCTATGCTCCATAAAATCAGCGGAGGATCCAGCGAAACCGAGGAAAAGGAATTTGCCACCATCCCCACAGGCGCACCTTCATCACCCAGAGTGGTTATCACAGTCACGCCAGTAGCAAACTGGCCAAAAGCATCACGCAATGCCCTCGGGTCGAATTCCTTAAAATGCAAGTCAGGTGCATGAGCGTTCATGGTTTCCTCGCTGATCGAGTTTGTCAGTGAGCGCAGTATCGGCCAGATGGATTTCCGGTACAATCAATGTCTTTTGATACAAGGTTTCATCATTTGTGATGGTCTGCATGGTCAATCCATAAC
>JBPCWJ010000333.1:0-13336 GCA_051009635.1 Rhizobiaceae bacterium | reverse complement strand
ATTCCAGGGAACCGTCGAGTCGAACCACCGGGTCCCAGCGCCGTTTGGAATCAAACAACTTCGTGCCTGGAAGCAACAGGCCGCTTTCGATCAGGCTGCCAAATGCGACGCGTGGCTCTGCCTTCTTTCCGCTGGTTACAACCAATTGTGGCGAGGCGACTGTTTCGACAGCAGCAATTCTGGCGGTGGCGGCGTCGATATAGCTCTGTTCACGTTCTATGCCGACAAAATTCCGGCCAAGGCGTTTTGCGACTGCCCCGGTTGTTCCGGTTCCAAAAAACGGGTCCAGTACGACGTCTCCCGGCTTGGTGGAACTCGTCAATACACGATGTAAAAGCGCTTCCGGCGTCTGGGTCGGGTGGACCTTGACGCCGCTCTCATCCTTCAACCGCTCGCCGCCATTGCAGATGGGGAACAGCCAGTCGGAACGCATCTGGATCTCATCATTTGCCATTTTCATGGCTTCGTAATTGAAGGTGTATGACTTGGCATTCTGATCTGTCGAAGCCCAGATCATGGTTTCATGCGCATTGGTGAATCTTCGGCCACGAAAATTAGGCATTGGGTTGGTTTTGCGCCAAATGACATCATTCAAGATCCAGTATCCAAGATCCTGAAGCACGGTCCCTACCCTGAAAATATTGTGATAGGAGCCTATAACCCAGATTGTACCATTGGGTTTGAGAACGCGGCGCGCAGCTATAAGCCATGCGCGGGTGAAGGCATCATAGGCCGCAAAATCAGAGAATTTGTCCCATTCATCATCGACCGCATCCACTTTGGACTGATCAGGCCGATGCAATGTTCCTTCCAGCTGAAGGTTATAGGGAGGGTCCGCAAAAATGGCATCAACAGAATTGGCCGGAAGCTTTTCCAGCGCCGCAACGCAATCGCCTTTTATGATGGAATTCAGCCAAGGTGAATTGGCAACAGAACTTTTAGACTGAGGGCGGTTATCCGCCAAATTCACAATACTCATGAAACACCTGGTTACCCGATACAAAAACCTGGGCCGCATGGTTACCGAATGAGGTGAATAAAGCCTTAAACAATTGCTGTTCGATTTAATTATCCGTCTATTGACCGCGCGAGTGTCCTGGAAATCTGCGTCATTCCAAGCCCGCTTTCAGCCGACCAATCGTTGAATGTCTGCTGAATTACGGCAAGAGCGCGTTTGGAAGTAGCGGGTTTGTCAATCACCCCGGCCCTCACCAGCGCGGCCATGACATCCCTGGAAAGAATAAACGTATCCTTTCCCATGAAGCGCAGGAAATATTGGGCCGTAGCACCTCCCAACCTAGAGCCGCCCTTGGCAAGTGCATCGAGCAATCCGATCTCATCAGTTGATGGCCAGTCGGCGATCCATTTTCCAAACCCTCCATTGTCGCTTGAGATCTGTGAAATGAAACGGGCATTGTGGGGTACCGACGCTATTTTCTGACCATTTCGGACTATTCTGGTGTCGGATACCAGAGCGCTGATATCATCGTCGGTGGAAAGGACCCAGCGTCCAATATCGAACCCTTCAAAAGCTTCCTCAAATCCGGACCATTTGGCATCAATGACCTTCCAGTTGAAACCTGCCTGAAAAATGCAACGGGTTGCCATTGCCAGCCATCGATCATCCGGAATTGCAGCAAGCTCGGTAGCTGATTTGGGTGGATCGGTTTCCAGCAGCTCCTGCATGACGTTAGCGCCATGTCTTTTTTCGGCAGCACTGGCGATTTCTGAAAATTTCTGCATTGAAGCGCCTTTGGTATTTTTCAAAATTCTGATACAGGTCCGCGCGATATCCACTTCCACAAACCAGTTTTTCAATCCGTATGAACGAAATCAAGCTCATTATCTTCGACTGTGACGGCGTTCTGGTCGATTCTGAATATCTCGCTGCCAAATATGAACTGCAGACATATTCTGCATTTGGCTTTGAGATGTCACTTGAACAATTTGCAGCAGAATTTGCAGGCATGTCCAGCGAGCTGGTTTTCAAGGAAGTAGAGGAAAGACTTGGAAGGTCCCTGCCTGACGACCTGCTCGAGAAAATGAAAAATGAGCTGGATGATGTCCTGAAGGCCGAAGTGGAAATAATTCAAGGCGCTGACAGCGTTTTGGACAGGTTTGATCAACCGCGCTGCATCTGTTCAAATTCGGGGCCGGAACGATTGAAAATCATGCTCGAAAAGACAGGGCTGTATGATCGATTCAGACCCTACATATTTTCCTCGCGAGAACTGGAACCCCATGCACCGAAACCTAAGCCTGACATCTTCCTGAAGGCGCTTGACGAATTTAAAGTCAGTCCAAAGGAAGCATTGGTTGTGGAAGATTCGGTTCACGGTGTTACTGCGGCACGCCTTGCCGGAGCAAGAATCGTCGGTTTTACCGGCGGGCGGCACAGCTATCCTGCACATGGCGATCAACTGCTCGATGCAGGGGCAGAAACTGTTATCGCAAGCTTTGGCGGATTGCCCGCCTTAGTTGATGCCTTTTCGCAATGGGCCGGAATGGGCGCGGCGTAAAGCTGGACCAAATCAACGCTGATTATCTACTACGAAAATCAGGGTGGGCTCACAAACTCAGTTAATACGCTTTTGCTTGTCCTTTTGTCCCGGCTTGTCGGTACGCTGCTCGTCATATCCGATATAGATAATGACGTTCTTGAATTCCGGTTTCGGAATTGTAATGGCGCTATCCACATAGGAGAAATTGCCGTTTCTGCGCCCTGGAGGAATTTCCATTGGAACATCCTTCAGGTTTGAATACAGCACCTCGTCTCCCTTCGTTACAGCAATACGGATCGGCATTGTAAACTGGCCTGTTTCCCCGGTGGGACCTGACAAAGCACGGCCTGCTGCACCGACCTTGATATTGATGAACTCACCAGCATAGTTGCACTCGCGCGCAACTCTGGTGATCGTCGCGCGGAAACGCAGTTTCTTTGACTTGTCGGGGTCATCCGATTTCATGCCGTCCGGATAGACATTGTAGGTTTCGGTACCTGCCCGCATTACAGTCTTGGGACAATAGGCCCGGGGATCCTGAACTGCATCATTTGGCGGCTGGGTAACTGCAACCTCGTTTTCAGTCGCGGTTCCGTCAGTTGCCAGGCTAGAGAGCGCATCACTGGTACTGGTGTTTTCAAGATCGCTGAAGGTGTTATCCACCGGTGAGTCACCGCCGCCTGTGGTGCAAGCGCCAATGGCCAGACAGATGATCGGTAATAAAATTCTGAATTCCTGCACTTCTAATTCTCTGTAGTAATGTCTTCTTCCAGGTTTGATTGGCATCTCTATATCAGCACAGCAGCAAAAAAGTGAATAGGCAATTCAATTTGCGTTACCATTGTCCATGCGTCTATGAGACGTATTGCCGGGTCAGATGCCTTCTTGCGCCCCTTCCCCGAACAAGGCTAAAACGCGCGGCAACATCTATTGCACCATGACAGCGGCTATATTTTGGCGGCGCGATCACCCGCCCTGAAACCAGAGAAGGAAGCAAAGTGGAATATGTCAGCACCAGGGGCAATGCCCCACGGCTAGGATTTTGCGACGTATTGCTGACTGGACTGGCAAGTGACGGCGGCCTTTATGTTCCACAAGCCTGGCCGCAATTGCCGCCACCATGGATTCGAGAATTTGCAGGCAAACCATATCAGGAAGTCGCCCTGTCAGTATTAACGCCTTTTGTTGGTGATGAGATAGAAAGGGACGTGCTAGCCGGCATGATCCAGGATGCCTATTCCGGTTTTCGCCATCGCGCAGTGGCACCGCTGGTGCAATCGGGTCCAAATGACTGGATTCTGGAACTCTTTCATGGCCCTACCCTGGCCTTCAAGGATGTTGCCATGCAGTTGCTGGCCCGCCTGATGGATCATGTGCTCGCCCATAGGGATCAAAGGGCCACAATTGTAGGTGCAACTTCCGGAGATACAGGTGGCGCTGCGATTGAAGCATTTCGCGGGCGGGAAAGAACAGATGTCTTTATCCTTTTCCCCAAAGGCAAGGTTTCGCCTGTTCAGCAAAGGCAAATGACCACCGCAGAAGACCCAAATGTGCACGCAATTGCCATTGAGGGAAATTTTGATGATTGTCAGGCTCTCGTAAAGGCAATGTTCAACCATACCGGATTTCGGGAGCAGGTTTCGCTTTCGGGTGTCAATTCCATCAACTGGGCCCGGATCATGGCTCAGATCGTCTATTATTTCTCCTCTGCATCAAATCTTGGAGCGCCGGAGCGGACGGTTTCTTTTTGTGTTCCAACTGGTAATTTCGGAAATATTTTTGCTGGCTATGCCGCGAAGAAAATGGGATTGCCTCTTGATCGCCTGGTCATTGCGACAAACCGCAATGACATACTGGCTCGCACACTGGAAACAGGACGGTATGAAGCAACCGGTGTCTCTCCCACGATTTCTCCGTCAATGGATATCCAGGTTTCATCGAATTTCGAGCGCCTGATTTTTGAAGCCTGTGGGCGCGATGACCAGACTGTAACCCAACTGATGGCCGGGCATTCGCAATCGGGTTCCTTTACATTGCCGTCAAAGTGCCTCGAACATATTCGTACAGAATTCGATGCAGGCAGAACGGGAGAAGCAGAGACAGTGGATGAGATCGGCGCTCTTCTGTCGGACATTGGCTATATTGCTGATCCGCATACGGCGGTTGGCTCAAATGTTGCTGCAAATCAGCAAACTGGTTCTCCCATGATTACGCTTTCCACTGCGCACCCGGCCAAGTTTCCTGATGCAGTGGAAAAAGCTACCGGCCAACGCCCTGCCTTACCCAAATGGTCATCAGAAATTCTGGAACGCGAAGAAAAATATGTAACTTTGAGCAATGAACTGGCAGTTGTCGAGGAGTACATTCTGGAAAACGGCCGCGCTGCGCAATGGAACACAGCGGTATCGAGTTAACTATTCCTGCGAAGCAGACTAAAACGGAATGACAACCATGTCAGCTATCTGTAATATAAATCCATGAGCGTAGACGTTACAAAACTCGACAACGGCCTGACCGTTGTTACAGAGCACATGCCACATCTGGAAAGTGCTGCTCTTGGTGCCTGGGTAAAAGCAGGTGCACGCAATGAAAGCCAGTCCCAGCACGGAGTGGCGCATCTTCTGGAGCATATGGCATTCAAGGGCACCAAACGCCGCAGCGCGGCGCAGATTGCCGAGGAAATCGAGAATGTGGGCGGGGACGTCAACGCTGCCACCAGCGTCGAAACCACCTCTTACTATGCCCGTGTGTTGCGCGATGATGTTTCGCTTGGTGTCGATATCCTGCACGATATTCTGGCCAATTCGGTTTTTGATAGTGACGAACTGGAGCGGGAACAACATGTCATCTTGCAGGAGATTGGTGCTGCAAATGATGCTCCCGACGATCAGGTTTTTGATTTGTTTCAAAACAACGCCTATGCCGGGCAGCCAATCGGCAAGGCAATTCTCGGCACCCCGGAAACAGTCTCCAGCTTCCGCCAGCGTGACCTGAATGATTATCTCCAGGCGAATTATCGTGGCCCGGGCATGGTGCTCTCGGCTGCCGGTGCAATATCGCATGAAGATATGGTCAAGCAGGCATCTGCCACCTTCGGAAATTTTAGTTCAACTGAAGCGCCAGATCCGCAACCGGCGGTCTATACGGGCGGGGAACATTTGCTGAAGCGGGATATCCAGGAAGCACAGATTGTACTTGGATTTGAGGGGCGCGCCTATCACGCAAAGGATTTCTATGCCTCGCAGCTGCTTGCAATGATCCTGGGCGGTGGAATGTCCTCGCGATTGTTCCAGGAAATCCGGGAAAGGCGGGGTATCTGCTATTCGGTCTACGCATTTCACTGGGGATTTTCCGATACAGGCGTGTTTGGCATTCATGCAGCGACAGGCGCTGAGGATGTTGGTGAGCTTGTACCAGTGATACTGGATGAATTGATCAAGGCCGCAGAAAGCATTACCACTGCAGAGGTTGATCGTGCGCGGGCGCAAATCAAGGCAAGTATGCTGATGAGCCTGGAGAGCCCGTCTGCGCGAGCCGGACAGATTGCGCGGCATATTCTGCTTTATGGCCGGCCGATTACGGTTGAGGAATTGACAGACAGGCTTGCTGCCATATCCACTGAGCGATTACAGGATCTCGCCGGGCGTTTATTCACCAGCAGCAATCCTACGCTTGCGGCTGTCGGACCCATAGATAGCATCATGAATCAACAGGATATTTCACGCAGGCTTGGTGTTCAGGCCGCGAATGCAGCCGAGTAAAAAACATGTTCTGGAACCGCATTGGGGGGCGCAGGAATATGAGTGTCGATATTGGGGATGGTCCCGTTTATTTTCGAGGACCGGAGCTTCGCGACTACAAGCAATGGAAAAAACTGCGGCAGGATAGCGCCAACTTCCTGATTCCCTGGGAGCCACGCTGGCCTGAAGATGACCTGACATGGACAGGCTACAGGCGCAGAATGAAATATATCCGGCAGGATATGAAGAGTGGTGTTGGCCTGACATTTTTCATTTTTGATCGGGAAACAGATCAGATTGTCGGCGGAATGACCTTTTCCAATATCCGGCACGGTTCGGTCAGAGGTTGCCAACTGGGCTACTGGATGGGTGAGGCATTTGCGGGCAAGGGCTTCATGAAAATCGCTGTCAGAAATGCAATCTATTTCCTGTTTACCAACACGTCGCTGGAACGTGTCGAAGCAGTTTGTCTACCTGAAAACGACCGCTCCATAGGTTTACTCAAGCGCCTTGGTTTCCGAAAGGAAGGCGAGATCCGTGAATATATGGAGATCAATGGCGAGCGACGCGACCATTTGCTGTTTGGAATTTTAAAAACAGAGTTTCTGATCATAAACAGCCAATTGCAGGAAAAGGAAACTCAACCCTTCGAGAAATTTGAAACCTCCGCAGTTTAGACCAATTACGGAATTACCATAAAGGTGGAACAAACTGGATACTTCCAGACAACAATGTTTCTCTAGAAATTAATAGCTGAATGTGGTCTAAACGTTTGAATTTTGGACATTATGTCTAGGATCAGGACCCATTAAATTACACAAAATGGCGCTCGAGATGACGAGAAATACAAGGAAAAGATTGAAGAGCGGGGCCGGTGCCCCGGTCGAGAGCTTTGACGCTGTAGTGCGAAGTCAGATCGGTCGTCCCATGGATAGGGCCAATTTGTACGGGCGACTTCGTCGTAAATGCTTGAAAACCGGACGGTTTACTGCGCATCTCCTCCTGGTATCCGTACAAATTTGCTCCTACCATTTTGTGCTATTTAATGAGTCTTGATCCTGGTATCACGCGAGTCGGAACGTGTAATGAAATTTTGCAAGGGGTTTTTTGGGCTAATCGCCCTTTTGGCAATGTTGTTTGCATTGCTGCCCATTGCGCCTGCTATAGCCCTTGAACCAGTCAGTGTATCCCGTGACGATACCGCAATAGACCTTTCAGGCGCCGTAGAGTTCCATTTGCAACAAGGCGAAAGCGTCAGAATTTCTACAGCACCTGATCGCGACGGAATTGTCCGCAGGGTTGAAGTCCGTTCGAGAAACGGAAACAGCGTCACAAATTGGGCGGTTTTTGCGCTTGCCAACAATTCAAATGAACAGCTCGACCGGTTGATCGTTGCGCCTCACTACAGATTGGTAGGATCGGGTCTTTTCTGGCCTGACCTCGATTCAAGAAGAATTGGAACCATCACCCCCAGCGAAGGATTTTCGCTTGAAACCATACCGGATCGAGAAGCCGATGTTTTCCTCATCACGCTTGATCCTGGTGCCGTGATTACGCTGATCGCAGAAATGAAATCGCCAAGTCTTCGCAGCCTCTATTTGTGGGAACCGGAAGCCTACAAGGATACTGTCAACAGCTACACCTTGTACCGGGGCATTGTTCTCGGGATATCGGGGTTGCTGGCGGTCTTCCTTACGATCCTGTTTGTGGTCAAGGGCTCTGCGGTCGTCCCGGCAACTGCCGCATTGGCTTGGGGTGTACTCGCCTATGTATGCGTGGATTTCGGTTTTTGGGACAGGATAGTTACGATCACGTCCACTAGCGAACCGGTTTGGCGTGCCGGAACTGAAGTCTTCCTGACCGCTGCTGTCATCATCTTCCTTTATGCATATCTCAGCCTGCATCACTGGCATTCTCAATTTTCGACCGTTGCTATCGCATGGTTACTCGGGTTGATTTTACTGTTGGGCGTGGCGGTGACCTTTCCGGAAATCGCTTCTGGGATTTCACGGGTATCGCTAGCCGCAGTTGGTCTGGCAGGTGCCTGTCTGGTGCTTTACCTAGCGTTGCAGGGCTACGACCGAGCCGTCATGCTCATTCCGACCTGGATATTGATACTGGTCTGGTTGACCGGGACATGGATGACCATTACCGGCGCAATTTCCAATGACATTATACAACCTGCCTTGGCGGGCGGGCTTGTGCTCATTGTGATGCTTCTCGGATTTACGGTGATGCAGCACGCTTTCGCGGGAGGCGCGCTGGTTGACGGGCTGGTCAGTGATTCCGAACGACAGGCGCTGGCGCTCGAGGGATCGGGCGACATTGTATGGGACTGGGATGCGGTTCGCGATACAATCCATGCCGGCACTGGAGCGGCCAAGGCTCTAGGCCTGGAGGAGAAGGCACTGAGCGGTCCTGTGAAAAACTGGATCAACCTGTTGCATCCCAATGACCGCGACCGGTTTCGTGCGACCCTGGAAGCAATAAGGGAAAGTAAACGCGGCCGGATTGCGCAGAATTTCAGATTGCGTAGTGATAGTGGTCAATATCACTGGTTCCGGCTGAAAGCACGACCAATGCTGGATCAGGACGGGCAGGTATTGCGCTGCGTTGGTACAATTGCCGACGTGACCGACGCAAAGAATACCGAGGAGCGCCTACTCCATGACAGCATTCATGACAATCTGACCGGCCTGGAAAACAGGCAAATGTTCGAAAGACGGCTTGAAACTGCGATAAGCCTCAGCGCAATCCATGATGAATCCAAACCGTCAGTCTTTCATATCAACCTTGATAATTTCCGCGTCTTCAACGAGAGACTGGGAATTGGTGTCGGCGACACAATCCTTCTAACGGCAGCCCGTCGATTGGGGCGCCTACTACGCAATGGCGACAGTTTGGCACGCCTGGAAGGCGATCAATTTGCCTTATTGCTTGTCTCTGAATCAGCGCCTGACAAGATTGCGTCCTTTGCAGATGCCGTCAGGCGGACATTGCGATCGCCATTGGAATTTGCCGGTGAAGATATAACGCTTGCTGCCTCAATCGGAATCGCAACGCTTTCTGCTGATCATGTCACTCCGCAGGATCTCATGCGGGATTCAGAATTGGCCATGATTCAGGCGAAGCGATTAGGTGGAAACCGTATTGAACCCTTCAGACCGGCTTTCCGCTCAGGTAAAGATGACAGTATCATTCTGCTCGACGATCTGCGGCGGGCAATCGACAGGAAACAGATTAATATTCACTATCAACCAATCGTTCGGCTGATCGATCGAATGAGTGTCGGATTTGAAGCGTTGGTCCGTTGGGAACACCCCAAACTCGGTTATGTGCCGCCTTCGGACTTCATTCCGATTGCCGAGCGTTCCGGTTTGATTAATGAGCTTGGCCTTTATGTCCTTGAAACTGCAGCAAATGACATAAGAAAAATTGCAGAAAAAACCGGAAACAATGATCTGTTTGTCAGTGTAAATCTTTCCAGCAGGCAATTGCTGGCGCAAGATCTGGCCCTGGAAATAGAAAAGGCTTTGAAACTGTCCAATCTCCCGCCGGCAATGCTGCGTATAGAATTGACTGAGGGACTGGTGATGGAAAATCCGGAGAGCTCCGCTGAAATGCTGAACCGGATTGCCGGGCTTGGCGTGGGTCTTTCTCTGGACGATTTCGGAACCGGTTATTCCAGCCTGTCCTATCTGATGAAGTTCCCGTTCGATACGATCAAGATTGATCGTTGTTTCCTTCAGGCAAAAGAGAAAAACGAACGGATGGTTATCTTGCGATCAATCATCGCGATGGCGCAGGGTCTCGATCGTCAATTAATTGCCGAAGGTATCGAAAATGAATCGGATATTGCAGAATTGCTGCAATTGGGATGTGAGTTTGGACAAGGATACTTCTTTGGCCAGCCTCTGGGCATCCGGGAAACGGAGATGGTTCTGACCGAGGAATACCGCCTGGCAGGACAGTAGAGCTGTCGCGGCAAAAGTCTTGAATAATTGGCATAGTTCGTCAGGCGTGGCCGATATCACCAGAGAGCAATGCGGGATCCACGCCCAGCATCTTCAGGGCTTCGGCATATTTTGTTGCATTGTCACAATCAAACAATATTGAGTTTTGCGATGGCACCGTCAGCCAGCCATTTGACGCTATTTCCTCTTCAAGCTGACCACCGGCCCAGCCGGAATATCCCAATGCAAGGAGCATTTTTGTAGGCCCTCTCCCGGTGGCTATTGCCCGCAAAATTTCCAGAGTTGCTGTGAGGCTGACCCCATCGCTCACAGGCAGAGTGGTATCAGACGTATATTCAGGTGAATGTAGAACGAAACCCCTGCCGGGTTCTACCGGTCCGCCGCGGTATAGTGGTGCCTGCAATATGTTGTCGGGAATGCTGCGAATTTCGTCACCATTGACGATATTTAGCTGAGACAGGAAATCCGGTATTGATGGCGCATCCAGCGTCTTGTTGATCACAAAACCCATCGCACCCTCTGCAGAATGGGCGCAAATATAAATCACCGTTTTTTCGAAACGCGCATCGCCCATTCCGGGCATCGCAATCAAGAATTGACCTTCAAGGGTTTCCATGCGCGCTTTTCCTGTAAGCAGGTAAATTGGAATCCTACATGTTCTAAACAACTTTGGAAGCAGGTCCGCAAGGCAGGATTTCAATTATCAACCATTGTAGCCGTAAATTGATTGCCCGATTACCCAATATGTCGAAAGTTGTGGTCCATTACCCAATATCACCAAAATATGAGCGAAATCGGGAATAGTTTAATCGCAAATTCTCATAAAGCTGACTAGCAATTGCATATGTACAGATATCTAAAACCATTATTGATGCTCTATGCTATATTGGGCCTGACAGTGAAACCGGCCATTGCAGCATCCACGGAGTGGCAGGACCTTGGCGGTGGGAAAGCGAGACTTTCGGCCGTGCTTGATCCATCCACCAATGAAATTTCAGCGATGGTTGAAATCAAACTGGATGAGGGGTGGAAGACCTATTGGCGCGAACCGGGAGGATCAGGCATTCCGCCACAATTTGATTTTTCTTCCTCCAAGCATTTTCTTCCGGGAGAGGTCCTGTTTCCCACTCCACAAAGACTTGAGGCAAGCGGCGCAGTTTTTGCCGGGTACAAGGGCACAGTCAGGTTTCCGTTTCGTGGGCAGATGACCGGGCAAGGAAACAATGGATCGATACACCTCAACCTGCTGGCAGGCGTATGCGAGGAAATCTGTATTCCAGCAATAGCACAGTTCGAAATACCGTTTTCGGCATTGCTGTCCAGTGATCCTGAAAGTCAATTGGGAATAGGCGAGGCATTCAAGAAGGTGCCGGAAGAACCTGGTGGAGACTTCAAAATATTGGGCGTATCAGAGGATGGCGAAGACAGATTGACGGTTGAAGTCAAAATTCCCGAAGGAGAACCAGAACCAGCGCTATTTGCCGAGGGTCCGTATGGCTGGTATCTACCTCCAGCGGAACATGTTTCGACAAAGGATGGTCGCGCAATATTCAGTGTCGACATCCAGGATATACCGGAGGGTGCATCACCCGCCGAGACCAAACTGCGCTATACGGTCGTTCAAGGTGACAGAGGCATAGAACAATGGGTTTCCGCTGACAAATAAAGCAGAAACGGACATTAATCCGATGTCCCTCCTCGATAAATTGATGGCGGTTCCTATAATCATCAAAACAACTGTTTCTGCCTGATGTAACAATACATGGGCTGATTGAGGAGAAGACCATTGGCAATAAAAAAAGGCGACCGTTTACCGGATGTGCTGCTCAAGAGGATGTCGGATGACGGGCCTGCCGAATTCAGCATATCCAAGGTTTCAGAAGGTAGAAAAATCGTGATTGTCGGGCTGACCGGAGCATTCACGACAACATGCCACAACACACACATTCCCGGCTATCTGGAAAATCTGGAGACCCTGAAAGGCAAGGGCGTCGATGAAATCATCATTGTCTCGGTAAACGATCACAATGTGATGGGAGCCTGGGGCGAGGCGCTGAATGCAGATGGCAAATTGACATTCGCGGCCGATTTCGATGCTGAATTCACCAAGCAGATCGGAATGGATATTGATCTTGCCATTGCCGGTTTGGGGTTAAGATCCAAACGCTATGCAATGATTGTCGATGACGGAATTGTAACCGATGTCAGTATTGATGAAGGGCGCGGTGTCGTGGATGAATCAGGCGCAGCAGCAGTGATGGAGAAATTGTGATATTCACGAAAATCGACAAAGAAGCGCGGCTGTGATTATTCACTCTTCAATCACGCCAGTGGTTAGATAGGGCTCCATCCCCCGACGGGCCAATTCATCAGCCTTCTCATTCTCCGGATGACCGGCATGGCCCTTCACCCAATGCCAGCTGATTTGATGGCGGGAAGTTGCCTCATCCAGCAATCGCCAAAGATCGTCATTTTTCACTGGCTTACGATTTGCGGTTTTCCAGCCATTTGCCTTCCAGTTTTCGAGCCAGCCGGCCACACCGCCGCGGACATATTGTGAATCGGTGTAAAGCTCTACTGAACAGGGCCGTTTCAACTCGTTCAATGCCATGATGGCGGCAGTCAATTCCATACGGTTATTGGTGGTTTCGGCTTCTCCTCCAAATAGTTCCTTCTCATGGCCATTATAACGCAGCAATACGCCCCAACCTCCCGGCCCCGGATTTCCTGAACAGGCACCATCGGTCCAGATCAATACCGGCCGGGTAGAAGATTGCTCGGCAGATTTCGCCATTAACTATTTCGACTCCAATGGTAGTTGATGCAAACCATATTCCCCGGGCGAAGATACCCCCTGGTGAAATCGTAACTTGGCGATGTATTCGGAAGGGTCCTTGGGCGTGACCAAGGCATTTGGCGGCACGTTGAGCCAATCATAAAGACGTGTCAGCAGAAACCTCAGGGCTGAACCACGGCAAAGAAGCGGAAGCGATTCATACTCTTCCCTTCCTAATGCGCGGACGGATTGGTATCCCGCCAGCAAGGCCCCGGCCTTTGTAACATTGAAAGACCAGCCGGGTTCGAAGCACCAGGCGTTCAGGCAGATGGCTATGTCCAGTGC
>JBPCWJ010000332.1:0-4778 GCA_051009635.1 Rhizobiaceae bacterium | reverse complement strand
ATGCAATTCCGGTGAATACCAACTCATCGCAAAATGAACCTGGCATTCCTGAAATTGCTGAACTGCTGCTTCGGCTGCGGCCAAAACAGGCGCGAAAATTGCTTCGTGATCTCGATGACACGAAACTCCTGAGCGTGTCAGGTACCATGGATGCCAGCGTTATCGAGCGTCTCCTCGACGATGCCCTGCGTGACCGCATCGCTCACGCTGCGGCCAATCTGGATACAGAAGAGGCTGCTGACCTTTTTGCGCAGGCGCCGGAAAATCTTGGCCGGGATGTCCTCTCCCACGCACCGGAGAACAAGCGCTTGCGCGCAAATCTGAGTTATGCGCCAGATAGCGCAGGTGCCATTATGCAGCACCGGCTTGTTGCAGCCCCGCAGAACTGGACAATCGGTCAGCTGGTGGAGGAAATCCGGGAGCAGGCTGAGGTAATCGACAAGCTATACGCCGCCTATATTGTCGATGATGAAGGTCGCTTGACCGGCTATCTGAAAATCCGCGACCTATTGCTCTCTCCAACTGAAGCGCGCGTCGGTGATCTTGCGCGACCTGATCCCGCAGCCGTCCGGGTGGATACCGACCGCGAGGACGTGCTCAGGATTGCAAAACGACAGCGGCTGAAGGTCTTGCCGGTACTGGACTCTGAAGAGCACCTCGTAGGCATGGTCACTGCTGACGAGCTACGCAAGATCGAACGCGCGGAAGCTGACGAGGATATGAAGCTAATGGCGGGTCTCGACCCCGAGGCGACCTCGGCAGATGGTCCGCTGCGCATTCTAAAAAGCCGGTTGCCCTGGCTAGCTGCCGGACTTGTCGGCGCTGGCATCGCAGCGCTGGTAGTCGGCTCATATGAAGATGCATTGACTGAAGCCGCAATCCTTGCAGCCTTGATCCCGATTGTCATGTCGCTGGCCGGGAACTCGGGCATTCA
Organism: Rhizobiaceae bacterium; assembly: GCA_051009635.1. GTDB lineage: Bacteria > Pseudomonadota > Alphaproteobacteria > Rhizobiales > Rhizobiaceae > BOKV01. The sequence continues at coordinate 3,844 of JBPCWJ010000332.1, read as the reverse complement.
GGCTTCGACAGTGACGGTGCAGGCTATGTCGGCTGGAGCCTTATGGACAGGCGATCTTCTGGGCCGCATTTTGCGTGAATTTGGAGGGGCATTGTTGAACGGAGCAGTTGTAGGCTGCCTTGTGACTGTGTGCATAATTGCTTTGTCTGGCATCGTAGAGATCGACCGGCCCTATGCGCTGGCAGCCACTGCTGCGCTCACTCTTATAGCAGTGACTGTCCAAGCAGCGGTTGTCGGGTCCATGATACCCATTGCACTGGATCGCCTCAAATTTGATCCTGCTGTAGCGACGGGTGTATTTATCACGACATCCAATGATGTTGTCGGTGTTTTGATTTTTTTCCTTGTTGCCTCAAATCTTTATTTTTGAGGATTGGCATCGCTTTGACGTAAGGCTAATTTGGGCCGCGGCTAAATGAGCGCCATGATCCGGGATGGTCCTCCGGTCCCGTCCTTGACCTTGGGTGCGCCCACCACAATCGTCGCACCGATTTCGGGCATTTGATCCAGCTTGGCCAGGCATTCGATACCGTAACGGCCTGCCGATAGCCATGCATAATGGGTGGCAAAATCCCGGGATGGTCCGTGGTCAAGCAATAACGTATCCACAGCGATTGCGTTAGCGCCAGTCTCCTCAAGAAGCATCTGCGCAGCTTCGACGTGAAAACCGGGAAAGTGCATCGTTCCTTGTTGTGCTGTATCGGCATTACGAAATTCATCCGTAGCCACCTTCGCCGCCCAACCGGAATTCATGGCGACTATCGCGCCGTCAGGTACAGGGCCGTTACGCCTGATCCACGCTTTGAGGTCATCCGGGGTCAATTGCGCATCAGGATTTTTGGCCGCTTTCTCCCGAATATCGACAACGCAAAGGGGACCGACCAGATTTGCTATCGGAATTTCAGCGACAGATTGCCCATCACTACTGAAATGAAGAGGGGCATCAATGTGGGTTCCGGTGTGTTCGTTTATCGACATACTGTAGAGATTGTATCCGTCTTCATCATAGTCAAATCGCTTGTCATAACTGATGCCTGGACTACCTTCGAAAGTCGGAAAATCTGCACTTAGCTCGTGGGTCAAATCAATTACGCCTTGTACAGGCTGGGCGAGTACAGGCCGGGGCGAAATCACGTTAGTAGTCGTGACTGCAGCCGCTGCTCCGGTAAACAATTCCCGGCGATTGAGCATACGTTTCTTGACTGAACCTATTATACAGGCGTTACACAAGATTTATCTTCCCTGACAACACATCTTCATGAAAACTGTCGATGATAAAAGACATACAGGAATATGTTAGACGGTGAAATTAGTCATTACTGATGTAAAGTTGGAATGGTCATGCCGATAAACAATTCATCTGAACCCAGGTAGGAAATCTTTTCAAATGAAAATGTTCGACTGCGGCGGCGTCCAGCTGGCAACCTACGGCGCATTCCATCACAACACGATGGTTTTCCAGCACGGACTTTGTGACACAGCTGATTTTCCAATTGAAGCATTTCCCCAATCAACTGACACAAGCGTCGTCGCGATGGAATGCCGGGGTCACGGGTCTTCTGAAGCAGGGCCGCCCGACCACTTCACAATTGCGCAGTTTACAGATGATTTGATCAAGTTCATCGAATCTAACGCGGATGAACCGGTGGTGATTGGTGGAATTTCCATGGGATCTGCAATAGCGCTTCGGGTCGCGGTAAAGCGCCGGGATCTGGTCAAGGCCTTGGTGCTTGGTCGCCCTGCCTGGCTGATGTCTTCATCACCATCAAATTTGATGCCTCTTGTGCTTGTCGGAAGGTTACTTGCAGTGAACCCCAATGGCGCTCGTTCTGCCTTTGAATCCAGCCTGGTCTACAAAACGCTAGGGGAACGCTTTCCAAACAATCTAAGTGCAATTCTTGATTTGTTTGAATTGGAACCACACCATGTGACCGCAGCACTGCTGGAAAATATTTCCCTGGACGGGCCGGGCGTCACCATTGATGAGGTCTCTTCCATAAATTTGCCAACCCTTGTGGTGGGCACGGAAAATGATGTCATCCATCCTCTCGATTACGCACGCGCCTTTTCGAAAATTATACCCGGTGCAGGGCTGTCAGTGATAACCCCGAAATTTGATGATGTGGACCGCTACCGGCTGGACTTTCGAACGGCACTTTCAACCTTCCTGAATGATCTGAACTGAATTCAATTCAACAAGTTCAGGAGCGTATATGATGCCGGTTATCGTGGACTAACTATCCTGTTGCTAAGCCAAAATACCCGACCGTTTTCAAATTGAGCCTCGATGAATAATAGGTGAAAAAACTCTCATCAGGCCGGACATACCCGTCTGCAGTCTTGTATGAACGGCGCTGGGGATCAACGAAGAAGATGTGGCCGGCAGTCCGTGCTACCGATTTCAAACCCCTGGGCAGGTATTTGATACAAGGCGGTGTCGCATAAAACATTGCCTTGTGTTGGGAGCCATATTTGGAGACAAACTCGATTGCATGTTTTGCCAACCAAAAGTCTCTGATTGCTCCCGGGCGCATCTTTCTCCCGAAACCATTGAATTCCCGGCGGATTGAAACCGCGGCCTGTTGGGTGATACCAGCGGAATCGGCACGGTTAGCGATTACCGATGCTATATTGATTGCATCCTGAAATGCGGCTTCAGTGCCTACCATCCCGGATCCAGCCATCTCATTGATGACGACCTCCAGCACGGTTGTCGCGCGCTTGTTGAGTTTCTGATTGGTAAGTTCGTCGAACTTCGTTTCAGCGATGGCTGAAAACGCAAATGCGGAAGAACTTTTTACCGTTAGTGAATTGTTTCCAGCATCCAGTTTGACTGGAGCCATAGAAAATAGAATAGCGGCTACTGCCACAGCTACAAGTTTGGACATTTGTCTGCCTCTTTTTATTTTTGTAGCTGGAGGTTAGGGTAGTTATATTGAAATATTCTTGATTACAGTTTTCTAATTTATGTTTTAGTAAAATAATACTTAATTGCGGAATTGGATGGATACCGCTTCGCAGAACCGTTTCTGTTCGATATGCGGATTAATTGGCGAAACAACATTTAGTTTGGGAAGAGGGAAATTTCGGCGTAACATCAATCGATCAGGGCCATAAAGCTGTGAAGGCTTCCATAGGCCAATATCCTCGGGAGGGAACATGAGAAAACTAACTGCTATCTCCTTGCTGTTAATCAGCATAGCGGGCACGGCACATGCTGAATCATTTAGCTGGGCTGGCAAGACAGATCCGCAGACCATGGATCCACATGCGGTAAATTCCGCCCCGGTCCTGGGATTCTTGAATAATGTCTATGAAGGATTGGTTCGGCGCGGCAAGGATATGAGTGTTGAGCCTGCGCTGGCGGAATCATGGGAGCCGATTGGAGATGGCGAAGGCTGGCGGTTTAAACTTCGGCAAGGTGTGAAGTTCCACGACGGTGCAGACTTCAATGCAGAAGATGTTCGTTTTAGCTATGAAAGGGCATCATCCGAGGCATCAGATACTCGCAGCTGGTTTGCACCGGTGAAGGACCTTGTAGTGGTTGACGACTATACCGTCGATATTCTGACCAGTTCGCCTAACCCGATTTTTCCTGATTCCATCGCCAATTGGATGATCATGGACAAGGGATGGGCCGAGGCAAATGGCACAGAGCGCCCCGACAAGGAGAACGGCAACTTCGCAACCCAGAATACAAACGGGACGGGCGCCTTTATGGTCACCGATCGCCAGCCTGGTCTGTCTACCTCTTTGAAGCCATTTGACGGATGGTGGGATACGGCCGAACACAACATTACGGAAGCGACCTATACTCCAATCGACAATCCTGCAACTGCGGTAG
>JBPCWJ010000331.1:0-5541 GCA_051009635.1 Rhizobiaceae bacterium | reverse complement strand
CACCGGACCATTCCAGATATTCCTGCTCGAGATGCGGCATGATCGGTCCATTGCGTTGCGGCCCGATTGCGGTCGCAAGGGGATGATCATTTGCCTGGGTATCATGTCCGACTACCTTGACGCCCTTTTCAATCATCCAGTCAGCAGCAGAAGGTACAAGGCCCGGACAGTAAGCGAAATAATCACCGTCTTCATAATGTTTGTGCCAGCCGGTATTGATGATCAGAACATCATTTTTTCGAATGGCATTGCCGCAAGCCTTTTCCAGATCGTCACCGGTAATCTGTTCCCATTTCTTCTTAGGTACGGAAACAACAAGCCCGGAGCCGAAGAAGTGCGGAAGCGGCACTTCATCAATAAAAGGCGTACCCTGAACAACATGTGCCGGCGCATCAATATGCGTCGTCACATGCATGGTAGTGGTGATTGTCTGGCTCAACACACCCGACTTCGCCATATAGTGCTGGCGCTCGATTGCAACATCCTTGAAATATGGCCAGTTCGGACACTGAAATCCGTATCGATGGCTCAAATTGTAGAACTCGAGACCCATATCGTTATCTGTATTGGCCTGGAATTCAATTCCGCGAATTTTGACCATGACGCACGATTCCTCCCTGGGCCGGAAACCGGCTAATATCAGCAATTAATTTTAGAGAAGTTCCTCCCTCTCTGTCCTGTATAGTGATGCACATTACCCGCATCGCGGTCAAGCATATAACCGCATTGCAGTTGACTTGCACCGCAATGTGATACATAAATTTTTCCAACTGAACAGGAACATGAACTGAATATCCATTACATCGGATCACTAAATGATTGATAATAATAAAGAAAATAGCCGAAACGGAATTCAGGTCATTGCCCGTGCGGCCGCTGTGCTGAGAGTATTGAGAGATCACCGTGGTGGACTGAGTCTGGGTCAGATCGCCAGCAAGGTTGGCCTGCCCCGCTCCACAGTACAGCGGATCATTGGCGCGCTTGCCACCGAAAAACTGGTCGTTGTAGACGGTCGCGCTGGTGGCATCCGGTTAGGTCCCGAACTTGGAGCATTCGCTGAAGCCGCAAACTTCAATATTGTGGACCGTTGCCGGTCGATCTTAAATGAACTGGTCGAGGAAACCGGTGAGACAACCGATCTGGCGGTCCTGCGTGGAAATCGCATGGTTTTCCTTGATCAGGTTCCCGGACGGCACCGGCTTCGCACCGTGTCATCTGTTGGCGAATCCTTTCCCCTCACCAATACGGCAAATGGCCGAGCCTGCCTGGCCATGATGCCGGAGGAAAATGCAGTTTCCTTAATCCAGGAAGAATGGGACGCGAGAAACTATCGTGGAGACCTGAACAAACTGCTGACCTTGTTGGAAGATATACGGACATCCGGCCTCGCCTATGACCTCAATGAGCACAGCGATGGAATCTCGGCCGTTGGATTTGGGTTCAAGGATTGGTCAGGAAATTGGCACGCCATTTCCATTCCCGTGCCCTCTTCTCGATTTGATCACGCAAAACCGCGTGTCGAAAACGCCCTGACGGAAGCTCGGCACCAGGTAAACGAAGAATTTGCAACCAGCTCCGGTAGCGATCAAGTTTCCCAATTCGCCTGAATTTCTTCAACAGGAATAGCATAATGTAGGCCAGCTGCACGGAACTTGGCTGTTGTTAGCCACCGGGGAATTGTGAAATACTCGTCCAAACATGGAGGACGAATCATGGGTATCGAAAGTTTGATAGTATTTTTGCTGATCGGCGCGATTGCCGGTTGGCTGGCTGGACAACTGGTATCCGGCTACGGTTACGGTCTGATTGGTAATGTTGTTGTCGGGATAATAGGCGCGGTTGTCGCAGGTTTTGTTCTTCCCGCAGTCGGCCTTTCCATGGGTGGCGGGATCCTGGCTGCAATCGTCCACTCAACCATCGGTGCCGTTATTCTTCTGTTCCTGATAAGGCTGGTAAAAAAGGTCTGACGACAGCCAATCTGAATTCCCCAATGGTTGGTAACGATTGATTGCGAGACACGGTGAACTGGATACTGCTCAATCCCTTGTGGATGCAATTGCAGTTATTTCAGTGGTCTGCGGCGGATTTGCAAAGGTCGGTCCGACAGCCTCGCGATATTTGGCAAAGGACGGCGATGCCAGAAATGCCTGTTTCGTTTCATCATCGGGAAATTCCAGCACACCGATAAATCTCAAGGGATCATCCGTGGAGAAACAGGAATAACTCAATCCTTCAATCCCCTCGGACTTTAATCCCCCCACCAAAGTTTTCATGGCGGCGGTTTGTGCCTTGTGATCTTCATGCGATTTAAGCGTGTAGTGAACAAGCAGACTCATGACTTGGCTCCCGTAAAACTGGCAAAAGCTGATGAAACGTCAGCCAGACCTGTTTTGCAACATTCAAACGATCAGCAGAAATCACAAATTACCTTAAATAGGTAGTTCGGGATCAATCCTCCGAGTTCAGAATTTCGGCGACATCGACATGCCTGCCCTCGCTGACAGACTTGATCCCGGCCTTTACAACCGCAAGGGATTCGGTAGCTCCCTCTCCTCCGACCTCGACGTCACTATTGCCACGAGCTGCATTCGCCCACTCTACGAGCTCTTCGGCCAGGGTATCGACGGAACCGACTTCCACCGCTGTCTGGTCTGTATCACCCTGCTTTAGACAACGAAGACCATCGAACAGGTTGTAATAGGCACTCATCTTCTTTCCATAGACGTTCATCAGATAATATTCAGATGCCGATGCATAGCTTGTCGACAGCGACGAGACTGCACCATTCTCGTGATGCATCATCAATGTACCGACATCCGGATTGTCTCCGGGAAGCACAAGCTGCGATGCCATCCCGGATACGGTCTTGACCGGGCCAAGAAGCATCATCAGAACATCGACATAGTGCAAACCAATCTGCAGCATCACACCACCGGGCATTCCGTCTGCCGTATAGCGCCAGTGACCAAGCTCGAACTTGCCCTCGCGGTCGCGGCTGATATTCGCTTCCGCCTGGACCAGCGTTCCAAATTCACCCGCATCAATGCGTTCCTTGATCCAACGGAAATGACTTTCCCTGCGTCGTTGATAACCGACTGCGAGAACCACGCCCACATCCTTGCAAACCTGGGTGATCGCCTTTGCTTCGCCGATGACATTGGCAATCGGCTTATCCAGAAATACATGCTTGCCGGCCGCAGCAGCCGCTCTGGTGGTCTCCAGATGCACATGATTGGGAGTTGTATTGATGATTCCGTCCAGCTCAGGATCGGCCAGCAATTCATCCAGGCTGGATGCGGCGCGGCAATTATATTTTTCGGCAAATGTCTGTCGCTTGTCTTCGGATCGCGTGAAGCAGGATACAATCTGGACCTGGCCGTCTGTTCTGCCGGCAGCATCTGCCAGCACATCGGACCACCAGCCAATGCCGATAGATGCAACTTTGAATGGGGTCTGGCTCATGTTTTTGGCTCCTTGGGATTTGTTTGATTTTGCTTGCCCGCTGTTTTCACCGACCAGAATATGGAAAGTACCGACAGGCAAAGAAAAGTGAGGCTAATGGGTGAGGTGAAAAAGACAGATACATCACCCTGCGACGCTACCAGCGCGACGCGAAGGTTTTCTTCCAGCTGCCGTCCCAGCACCAGCGCAAGCAGCATTGGCACGACCGGCATATCCAGCCAGCGCATGGCGAGCCCGACACATCCGAAAAACAGCATGATATAAACGTCAAAGAAGTTGTTTCGCAGCGCATAACTGCCAACAACGCAAAGCACGGCAACGGTCGGCATCAGCAGCGCGCGCGGCGCAGCCACCAGCTTGACCAGGAAGCGCACACCCACAATTGCGATGATGAAATTGAAGATATTTGCCCAGAAGAACGAAAAGATCATGCTGTAGGCAAAGTCACCTCGTTCAAGAAACAGCAGCGGACCGGGTGCGAGCCCGTGCACAATCAGCGCTCCGATCAGGATTGCCGTCACCGGATCGCCGGGAATGCCGAGCGTCATCATCGGGATCAGTGCACCGCCGGTAACCGCATTGTTGGCGGATTCAGGCGCAGCCACCCCCTCAACGCTTCCTTTTCCGAATTGCTCGGGTTCCTTGGACGCCTTGCGGCTATAGTCATAGCTGATAAAGGCAGCGATAGGACCGCCGGCGCCGGGCAGGATACCGAGAAAGGCACCGGTGACTGACCCGATAAATACCGGAGTCCGGATGGCAATCAGATCCCGTATCTTCGGAAACACTGAGGTCAGCCTCGTTTGTTCAAACTTAATGCTGTCCTTGTTGATCAAATTGTCCACAATTTGGGGAATTGCGAACAGGCCGATCAGTGCTGTCAAAAACGAAACCCCGGCCATCAGATTTGCCTCGCCAAAGGTAAATCTCTGGGTGCCCATCACCGGATCCTGACCAATCGTCACCAGAGCCAGACCAAGTGCACCTGACAGCAAGCCCTTGACCAGTGATCTTGCTGCGAAACTGCAAATGATCGTCAGTCCGAAGAACACCAGGCTGAACATGTCTTCGGACCGGAATTCCAAAGCTATTTCAGCCAATAATGGCGCGATCAAAAGCAGGCACACGAAACTGAACAGACCACCAACAAAGCTGGCTGTGATCGCAACGCCCAACGCCCGTCCGGCCTCTCCCCGGCTGGAAAGGGGAAAACCATCAATGCCCGTAGCGGAAGCAGAGGGTGTACCGGGAATGTTCAACAGAACCGCCGAAAAGCTGCCTCCGGTCATGCCGCCAACGTAAAGACCAAGAAGAAGGGCAATTGATATGTCAGCTGGAAGAACAAAGGTCACCGGCAAGACAACGATAATCCCGGTACTGATTGTAAGACCGGGGATCATCCCGACGATCAATCCTGCAAGTACGCCGATGCAGGTGGAAAACAAGGGTAGCAGAGCACTGGCCTGACCGAGCCCTGAAAGGATATCGGGGTTCACGCTATTATACCCCTCAACAAGCCCTGCGGTAAGAAAACCCCGAAGCCGTGCCGGAACACAATATACAGCAGCACCGTAACACCAATCGCACCACTACTGACCCATATCGGTCGTCTTTCGCCATAAAGCATCATCATCACGGCAAAGAATGGCAACGTTGCAAGGATAAAGCCCAAACCCGGCATCAACATCAGATAAACCGCAAAGGATGCCATCATATAGAATGTGAGTTTGAACCTATCCCAATTTATTTTTGGATTTTCCGCCTTCGGTTGTCGCAACCCACGCACAAGCAACCAGACAGACAACACCATAATGATGACTGTAATTATCCAGGGAAAAAAAGAGGGGCTTGGCGTATTCGGCAGGCTCCGATCAGGAAGATTAGCCGTCAGAAACCCATAGAAAACGCCAAAGCCTATCAGGACAATTGCGGCGCTGATGTTCTTGTTACGCATAGCGGTCTGGGTCCTCTATGAAAACAAACGTCAGCACGACGGGAATGTAGAGCCCGATGGAAATTCTGGTGGTTCCGCATTCTTCGGTCCAACAAGTTCCCCGGGCTCCAGCCACACGGTTACTT
>JBPCWJ010000330.1:0-6365 GCA_051009635.1 Rhizobiaceae bacterium | reverse complement strand
TCCCAACGCGGACACTGCATGATCACAAGCCGAAAGTGGCCCTCACAATGGGAAATCGAGCTGCCGGACCTGGTTTCTCGCCTGAAGGCTGCCCAATTGGTCGAACTTGCCGAACCCGATGATGAACTGCTCCAGCAGGTGATTTTCAAACTGCTGGCTGACAGGCAGTTGGCCTTTGATCCCGGTGTTGTCGATTATCTGGTAACCCGCATGGAAAGGTCCCTTGAAGCAGCCAATTCGATTGTCGCCGAGATCGACAGGGAGGCACTGGCCAGAAACAGCAGGATAACTCGATCGGTAGCCTCGGCAGCACTGAAAAACATGAACATGACGTGAATCAATGAAGCTGAATGCAGATTGGAATGCGGTCCCCTGTTAAGCCTCTTGTCATTTGGATATTACAATTTCTGCAATATGTCGTATTTTAAGGCAACAATTGTGATCCCCAGCTATTTTCAAATTCTGGATCACCAGACCCAGGACCGAGATTGTGAGTATAGTCGACCATCAGGAAGTTTCCCCGTCAGAAAATGACGGGAATTTTGAAACAGACATATTTTCAGATCCGTCACGTTTCATGAATCGGGAGCTTTCCTGGCTGCAATTTAACCGTCGTGTTCTGGAAGAAACCGAAAACCCGAACAATCCACTACTCGAGCGCCTCCGTTTTTTGTCCATTTCGGCAAACAATCTGGATGAATTCTTCATGGTGCGCGTTGCGGGGCTGTTCGCACAGGTGCGTGAGGGCATTGAGACCAAATCAGACGACGGTATGACGCCTGGCGAGCAAATGGCGGCAATCGGTGAAGAGATCCACACCCTGCAGGAGGATCAGCAAAAGGCATGGCGATCGCTCGACAAACTGCTGCAATCCGAGAACATATTCATCGTTACGCCTGAAGATCTGACCGAAACAGACAGGCAATGGCTTTCGAACTATTTTATTGATTCAGTTTTCCCGATATTGACACCGCTGTCGATTGATCCGGCCCATCCGTTCCCATTCATTCCGAACCTTGGATACACTCTTGTTTATCGGCTGGCCCGGCCCGGAATCGATGAGGGGATGGTATCCCTGATCCGCATGCCGAGCGCGTTGCAGCGTTTTGTGCGTCTTCCTCAGCGAGAAGATGGCGGCACAATCTTTATCTCCATCGAAGATGTGATCGGCATATTCATCCAGGTCCTGTTCCCTGGCTACGTCGTAACAGGGTCCGGCAACTTCAGGGTAATCCGCGCTTCCGAACTTGAAGTCGAGGAAGAGGCTGCAGAACTGGTGCGCACCTTTGAATCGGCCTTGAAACGCCGCCGCCGCGGCTCGGTAATCCGTCTCGAAATCGATTCCGGCATGCCCGAAGACTTGCGTCAGTTTGTGGTTGAAGAACTCGGTATGACCAGCGATCAGGTGTTTTTTGTTGATGGTATGCTGGCCATGCACAACCTGTCCGAAATTGTGTCTGTCGACCGGCCTGACCTGAAGTTTGAACCCTATAATGCACGTTTCCCGGAGCGTATCAGGGAACATAATGGGGATTGTCTGGCCGCAATCAGGCAAAAGGACATCATAGTCCATCATCCCTATGAATCCTTCGACGTGGTTGTGCAATTTCTTCGCCAGGCAGCGCGCGACCCCGATGTCGTGGCCATCAAGCAGACGCTTTACCGGACTTCAAACGATTCACCCATTGTCGCTGCACTCATTGAAGCGGCGGAATCCGGCAAATCGGTAACCGCGCTGATTGAACTGAAGGCCCGATTTGATGAAGAGGCCAATATTCGCTGGTCGCGCGATCTGGAAAGAGCAGGCGTGCAGGTCGTGTTTGGCTTTGTCGAGTGGAAAACCCACTCCAAATTATCCCAGGTTGTTCGCCGTGAAGGCAGCAAGCTTGTCAATTACGTACATATCGGCACGGGCAATTATCATCCCATAACCGCGCGCATTTACACCGATCTGTCCTATTTTACGGTAAATCCTGTTGTTGCTCATGAGGTGGCTCAGGTGTTCAACTATGTCACCGGATATGCCGAGCCGGAGCATTTGGAGGCACTTGCAGTCTCGCCAGCCACTTTCCGGCCCAGAATGCTGGAACATATTCATGCTGAGATCGAGCACGCCAAGGCGGGCCGCCCGGCAGCCATCTGGATGAAACTAAATTCCCTGGTTGATTCAGAATTGATCGATGCGCTCTACCGTGCCAGTCAGGCTGGGGTTCAGATTGAATTGATCATTCGCGGCATATGCTGCCTGCGTCCAGGTGTTCAGGGCCTGTCTGAAAATATCAATGCAAAATCAATCATCGGCCGGTTTCTTGAGCACAGCAGGGTCCTGTGTTTCGGAAATGGCAAACCCATGCCGTCCGGTGACGCGATCGTCTATATCGGTTCAGGCGATTTGATGCCGAGAAACCTCGACCGCCGCGTTGAAGTCATGGTCAGACTGGATTCCGGCACTGTTCATCAACAGGTTCTCGAACAGATCATGCTGGCCAATCTCCTGGATGATGAACAAAGCTGGCATATATTGCCAAATGGGCGTTCGAAAAGAATTTCTCCCAAATCCACAAGCGAATCGTTTAACGCTCAAAGGTATTTTATGACTAATCCGAGTTTGTCTGGGCGGGGAGAATCTTTGAAATATGACGCTCCGGAGGCGATTGCTACCAACAATAACGGGCACAGATGAGCCTGCCTTGACCGTCAAGGAGAAAGATCCTCAAGGCAGGATCGGTAGAATACGTCCTGTTGCGGTTATTGATATTGGTTCAAACTCCGTCCGTCAGGTCATTTATGAAGGCCTTACCAGATCGCCCGCCGTGCTTTTCAACGAAAAGGTTCTTTGCGGCTTGGGCAGAGGGGTTGCCACGACCGGCAGGCTGGAAGACCAGGCAGTTGAGCGTGCAATCGCAGCGCTTAGAAGGTTCCGGGCGCTGGGCAGGCGGGCCGAGGTTGCCGAGACCCATATATTAGCGACAGCCGCCGCCCGCGATGCCGAAAACGGTCCTGAATTTCTTGAAACAGTCGAGGAAATGTTTGGCCGCGCACCCATGCTTCTCACGGGGCGAATGGAGGCGCAATATTGCGCCTGGGGAATAAAGAGCGGTTTCTTCAGGCCAAACGGAATAGCCGGCGATCTTGGTGGCGGATCGCTCGAATTGGTTCCGATCAACGGAGAGATTGAAGGTGGTGTGACCTTGCCTCTGGGCGGACTGCGCCTGGCGGACCTTTCGAATGGCTCATCAAAAAAAGCATTGGAAATTGCCAGGAAGGAAATTACCCAAACCAATGTTGGATGGCCGGGGACTGATCGAAAATTTTATGCTGTCGGCGGCACCTGGCGGTCATTGGGCAAGCTCCATATGGCGACCAGGGACTATCCGCTTAATGTCTTGCATGATTATACGATCGAATCCGAAGAAATGCTGGAATTCTGTGATCGGGTCACCAACAAATCGATCGACGGCCTTGCAGGAATAGATTCGGTATCCAGAAACCGGCGCAGTCTATTACAGAACGGTGCTATCGTCATGGCTGAAGTATTGAAGCACATAGGCGCAAAGTCGGTTTCGATGTCGTCGCTCGGTGTCCGGGAAGGCTATCTCTACTCTCTTTTGAAGCACGAGGTTCAGTCGCAGGATTCGCTGTTGGCCGCTGCCTATGATGTCGCGATCCTGCGCGCAAGATCACCTCGGCATTCTGTTGAACTGGCCGAGTGGACCGGCAAGGCCTTTGCCACCTTGCGTTACTCGGAGACCGAGGATGAGGAGCGTTGGCGCATCGCATCCTGTTATCTGGCTGATATCGCCTGGCGGGCACATCCCGACTACCGGGCGCAGCAAAGCCTGACGATCATTGCCAATGCCGGTTTCGTAGGCATAAGCCATGAGGGCAGGGCATTCCTGTCAATGGCAAATTTCTTCCGCTACCGGGGGCTGGGCACCAAGGTTCTTCCGCCGGAAATTTCAAAACTCGCCTCGGAACGCACGATCAAGCGCGCCCGTTTGCTGGCTGCACTGTTCCGGGTCCTGTATCTGTTTTCTGCTTCGCAGCCGGGTTTCCTGCCGCGCTTGGGTATTACCAGAAGCCCCGAAGGCGATGTCGAGATAATTGTTCCAGCCGACATGGCAGATCTCATAGGCGAACGCCCTGCCGAAAGGGTTTCCCAGCTCGGAAAGGAGCTAGGCGCAGAAATCAGGATTGTATTGTCGGATGGGTAATTCGCTTGAATTTAATGGAGTTCAAGCCGATCTACATTTTCGTAGAAACGGAAATCTTACTCAGCCGCGACTTGCGCCCGCACATTGTGGCCGGAATTTTCCAGATCAATCAACGTCACTGATTTGCCGTCGAAACTGAGCGCCAGCTTGCCATTTTTGAGCTTCAGTGCGTGTTCACCGAATAATTCACGCCGCCATCCCTTCAGCGCGGGCACATCGGCATTGTCGTCAGCGGCAATTTTCTCCAACTCGTCCACCGTTGCAATCACCTTTGCCGCAACGCCGTGTTTTTCAACGAGAAGCTTCAGCAGGACTTTCAGCACTTCCGCCGCAGCCCCGCTTCCTTCCGGTGCCTGACGGGATTTGGGCAGTGATGGAAGCTGATCCTTGGGAATTTGGCGTGATTTGCGAACCACTTCCAGCAAATCATTTCCGAAACGGTTCTTGTCAAACCCGCGTGACAGGCCGCGCAGATTCCCCAAGTCAGAAAAACTTTTCGGTGGATGCGAGCAGATTTCGTAGATGGCCTCATCCTTGATGATCCGGCCACGGGGTACGTTGAGCTGCCGTGCTGTTGCTTCACGCCATTCCGCAACAAGCTTCAGAAGGGCAAATTCACGTGGCCGGCGTGCCCTTAGCTTCAACCTTTGCCAGGCATCACGAGGCGGCATGTCATAGGTGACCGGCGAAGTCAGGATTTCCATTTCCTCGGCAACCCAATGCGCCCGGTTTTGCTCTTCGAGATTGGCCTTGATTGACAAATAAACATCGCGCAAATGCGTGACATCTGCCATGGCATAATTCAGCTGCTTTTCGGTAAGCGGCCTGCGCTTCCAATCGGTGAAACGGGAGGATTTGTCGATGCGCACTGACGTAATCCGATAAACAAGCTGGTCATATGAAATGCTGTCGCCATAGCCGCAGACCATTGCGGCGACCTGAGTATCAAAAACCGGGTGTGGAATAAGATTGCCGAGATTGTAAATGATCTCGATATCCTGCCGCGCGGCATGAAAGACTTTTACAACACTCTCATTGGCCATCAGGGCAAAGAACGGTTCCAGACTCAATCCGGGAGCCAGCACATCCACAATGCAGGATTCGCCGGGACATGCCATTTGCAGAAGACAGAGTTCCGGCCAAAACGTGGATTCACGCAGGAACTCGGTATCTACCGTGACAAAGGGATGTTCGGCAATAACCTGACAGATTTCATCCAGGTCAGCCGTGGACGTAACAATTCTCATGGCCCGTGTATAACCAAAGCCTCACTGATTGTCTTGAGTCATTTTTGTCACAATGCATGAATAATTGTTACGATATTGCCGATTTTGTTGATCAGCGAATTTAAACCTGCTGCTGGCTTTGCTCTGCGGCCGGTTGGCCATATAGCCAGCGGGCCAGCAAATAGGCAACTATGGCGCCGGCAATCTGCGCAGCCACAAAGGCACCCACATCAATCGGCCTGATACCGGCAAAACTGTCGGAGAACCCCCTCGCAATGGTTACGGCCGGATTGGCAAACGATGTTGACGCGGTGAACCAGTATGCGGCGGTTATGTAAAGCCCGACCGCCATTGCGACGGCTTGTTCGCGCGCCTTCAAGGTTGCGAGTATGGTGATCACCAGGCCGAATGTCGCCACACCTTCCGCAAACCATTGCGGCCCGCCCGTTCTTGCCTTTTGTGAGAATTGCAGCAGCGTCTCGTCAAACATCAGGTGAGCAATCCAGACACCGGCGATACCGCCGGCAATCTGGAAAACTACATACCAGACGGCATTGGCAGCCTCGATTTCCTGCCGCAGTGCAAATACCAGGGTGACAGCCGGGTTGAAATGCGCGCCGGATATCGGGCCGAACATGGTGATCAATACTACCAGGATCGCTCCTGTCGGGATGGTATTGCCCAAAAGTGCAATCGCCACATTTCCACCGGCAAGGCGCTCCGCCATGATGCCGGAACCCACAACGGTCGCCAGAAGAAAAGCGGTGCCAATAAATTCAGCCGCCAGCTTTCGATCACTCGAATATTCACTCATTTCTGCTTCCTTTGGGTCCGCGCCTCAGATATTGGCGGCGTCCATTTCGCCGATTTCATCGATATTTCTCTTGATTGCCAGCTTGTCGATGCTCCGGATTGGCAGGCTGGT
>JBPCWJ010000329.1:0-3135 GCA_051009635.1 Rhizobiaceae bacterium | reverse complement strand
GTTGACGTCAGGCCCCAACCCTTCCGGACGGTCAATCTTGTATTTTCCGTATTCGCCAAGAATATCAATTTCCGGATACAACCTGCCCATGGATTGTTTAAGGCGTTGTTCCGACTGGCGATACCTGGCCTCGGCAGCTTCAACATTAGGATTGGTTTCTACGGCAAGGCGTACGGCTTCGCTCAGCGACATAGCCGCTGAATCGGCCCCTGACACAAGAAGCGCCGCTATCCCCCAATACACAAGTTTAAACATAGTAGGATATCCTGCCAGCATTAAACGTTAGTTCAATGCCGGGACATTGGGAACCCTGATGAGCCGACTCACATTGCTGAAAATCCTCAGTGTTGCATTTTAGCAATGATAAAAATTGGGGTTGTAATTGACGGAAAATGATTTTGCTTAAAAATTCGATGCATATAATATAGATATTTGGATGTTTATTCTATTAATTACAGAAGCTTGAAACTAAATATAAATGTCATTTATCAGTTGCGGTGAAGACAGCATCCCAGCCTTTTCCAGGTGGGTTCACACGATATTCCGTAATGCGGGTTTCATAGACAAAAAGGTATTCCGAGAACTCGATTCCCATTTTATCAGTAAGAATCGCCAATTCTTCCAGCGCGCTATAGGCAGAATCCCAATCCTGGCGGCGATAGCCGCTGATCATGGTGGCATTCAGGGCTTTAAGCGCTATAAAATCATCGGATTCGCGCATTTCCGGTCCGCCCAGAAGCGCATGAATGCGTACAGGTTCCAGTTTACCTTTAACCCTGATCAGATCAATTTCAATAACTGCAAGCTCACCACGTACCGCCTCTGCAGTCGCATCGCCCAATACGATTGAAATACCAAATGGCTTGGACTGACCTTCAAGTCGCGAAGCCAGGTTCACCGCATCCCCGAGCGCGGTATAGTCAAACCGCATCTCACTGCCCATATTACCCACAACACAATCGCCGGTATTGATCCCGATACCGATATTGATCACGTGCGGCTCGACTGGTTCTCCGTCTTTAGACTGTTCTTCCGCCTCTGCCTCGTAGGTTTCATTGAGTTCGGCAACCGCCTCCAACATCGTTATCGCGGCACGACATGCCTTCATGGCGTGATCAGGCGCTTCGACCGGCGCATTCCAGAAGGCCATGATCGCGTCACCCATATATTTGTCGATCGTTCCTTCTTCGACCAGAATGGCATTCGACATCTCGGTCAGAAAATGGTTCATGAGTTTGGTAAGGCCTTGGGGATTGTCCTTGAAACTCTCGGAAATCGTGGTGAATCCGCGAACATCGGTGAACAGGATGGAGAGTTCACGCGTTTCACCGCCCAGCACAAGCATGTCAGGCTCATCAGAGAGTTGGTCCACCAGCGCCGGGCTTAGATATTGTCCAAAAGCAGAACGGATTTGTCGCCTCTGCGCTTCCTCCCGGATATAGTTTCCGGTGGTAATCGCTATAAAAGTAACGAGTGAAGCAGCAATCGGGAATGTTGCATCAATCAACATTCTCTCCTGGGCAAATGCAAACCAGGAACCGGCCGCAAAGGTTCCGACAACCAATATTGCTGCTGCCGCTGCCCACAAGGCTCCGATCCAGGGCACAATCGCAATAATCAGCAGACCGGTTAAGGCCGTTATCGCCAGCTCCATTCCCAGCGCGAAGTTTGGCCGTTTCAGAAACTGGCTGTTCAAAATGTTTTCGAGAATTTGAGCATGTATCTCGACACCTGGCACAGCTGCATCAACTGGTGTTGGCCTGATATCCTTGAGCCCTTCTGCTGAGGTACCGACCAGCACCATTTTTCGCGCTAACGCACCCTGAGGCACCGTGCCTTCCATCACCTTTGCCGCCGAGATAAACCGCCTCGGATCACTATGCGTGAACCACGGCCAGATCCGTCCATTGCTGTCAGTCGGCACAGAAACGCCACCAACAACAATCGAATTTATACCGGCATCATCGCTGCGAACCAGAAAGGCCTGTCCTCCCGTCGCAATCCGGAGGATTTCAGTCGACAGCGCCAGCCTGATCTTTTCGTCGGCAATCAAGACAAGCGGTACCTTGCGGATTATACCGTCAGGGTCGGGATCAACGGTGAACACCCCCCTACCCGCTGCAGCATTGCTGATCTCTTCCAGGTTTTGGACCAACCCCGGAAAATTCGAAATATATCTTGAAGGATCCTGCCCACGAAATGCATGAGGTACATCTGGGATTTCGCGCTTATCCTCTTCATCCGCCGAAAACCCGGTTCCGGTTTCACCAACCACGACGCGGGAAGATCGCATTGCCTGGGCAAACTTCTCCTCATTATTGGGCATCTGCAATAATGCCTCGCGCACTGTATCCGGCAAGTCAGCATTGTCGGCAGCAATCAGCGGCGGAGATAGCCGGTCTTCCTCGGCAAACACAATATCGAAACCAATGACAATCGCGCCTTGCTGGGTCATTTTGGTCACCAGTGCAGCCAGCCGCGTTCTTGGCCAGGGCCATTGCCCCTGGCTGACCAAGCTCTCCTCGTCAATGTCCACAACGACAACCGGTTGCTGGGTGTATTCACGTGGCTTCAAGCGCTGATACAGGTCGAAGCTTTGATTACGGATGTTTTGCACAAAAACCGGATCAGCTACCCGGATGGACAGCAAGATGAACAGCAACAATACCGTTAAAATCCTGGCAATTCCGATCTTGCCAAAGAGCGACTTGAAAAAACGAACGAGGATCACCGCGCAAATCCAGCAAGCTTGTTAACGCTCAACTTCCAGCCCCGTAAATCGATGAAAATGCTGACCGACTATTTGCCAGCCTATGTCGGACCGCTCACCAATAGCAAATGATTTGTTGTGATTTCGGTTTCTGCCTTAATCAAATACGATCGCCGGGGCAGCGGCGGAATCCTGTTCTTCACCAAGCCTGCTCCAAACCTTTTCAGCAATTTCCTTGTAAATCCTGGCATGCGGGCCTTCACTGTCTGAGACAACAACTGGCGGCCCCGCATCTGATTTTTCCCGGATATCCATATGAAGGGGAACATGCCCAATGAAGGGCACGCCAATTCGGCGGGCTTCTTCTTCAGCACCGCCATGACCGAAAATATTGGAATTCTCGCCACAATGGGGACAGGTGAAAT
>JBPCWJ010000328.1:0-4111 GCA_051009635.1 Rhizobiaceae bacterium | reverse complement strand
GCATATGGCTGGTCTGTGCGCAAGTCACACGGCTTTAATTGGGATATCCTGGAAGGGGAGGAGTTCAAACAGTACGAACCGGTTTTCAGCCCGGAACTCGGCTGTGCCGTGCGATTGAAAGATCACGGAATTCTCAGTGATCCTGGCCGATATGTAAAAGACCTTGCGGCGCATGTTGAAGCAACAGGCGGGAAGGTTTTGAAAGGTGAAGTTACCGATATTGCAGTGGAGAGCGGCAATGTAACCGGAGTGCGGGTGGGAGGAGAGAAAATTGACTGCGATAGTGCAATCATTGCTGCCGGCATTTGGTCAACTGATCTTGCCCGACAGCTTGGATTGAAAGTGCCAATGGAATCCGAGCGCGGCTATCATCTTGAACTTTGGGAACCCAATTTCATGCCGAAAATGCCTGCAATGGTCGCGTCGGGGAAATTTGTCATTACCCCGATGGACGGGCGTTTAAGGCTCGCCGGAGTAGTGGAATTTGGTGGCGTGGATGCGCCTCCATCGAAGGCACCGATTGAGCTTCTGAAAAAAAATGCCGAGGCTGCATTGCCGGGAATTAGCTGGAAGAAAACAAGCGAATGGATGGGTCATCGCCCGTCGATTGTGGACTCAATTCCGGTTATTGGCGAGGTCCCGTCGGTATCCGGTGCCTTTGTCGGGTTCGGCCATGATCATATCGGATTGACCGGCGGACCGAAGACCGGAAGAATTTTGTCACAGCTTGTTTCGGGCAAACGTCCGAACTTGGACCTTGCGTTTTATTCACCATCGCGGTTTCAATGAAATTTGGGGAAATGTTTGGGGGAGGGGAATTGTCTAAACAGGGAGAGTGAAATGAAAATAATGAAAACCTTGGTAACGGCCACAGCCCTGTCTGCGCTTGCAGTCAGTAGTGCCCTAGCGGAAAAGTGGGATATGCCGATGGCATATTCTGCGTCGAACTTCCATTCAGCCACTGGTGCTGAGTTTGCCAAATGCGTGACGACGGGAACGGGTGGAGAAATTGAAATCGTCACACATCCTTCCGGGTCCCTGTTCAAGGGAGCAGATATCAAGCGTGCAATCCAGACCGGACAGGCACCCATTGGCGAGCGTTTGTTAAGTGGACACCAGAACGAAGACGCTATTTTTGGCGTTGATTCGATACCGTTCCTGGCAACCTCTTTTGACGATGCGGCGATGCTGTGGGAAGCGGCAAAGCCGACCATGACTGAAGTGCTTGCGGATCAAAATCTTACACTGCTCTATTCAGTGCCATGGCCTCCGCAGGGATTGTACTTCAAGAATGAAGTCAACTCCGTCGCAGACATGAAGGGTATCAAGTTCAGATCCTATAACAATGCTACCGCGCGCCTCGCTGAACTTACCGGCATGTTGCCGGTGACAATCGAAGCGGCAGAAATCAGTCAGGCATTTGCAACAGGTGTGGCGGATTCGATGGTTTCTTCCGGTTCCACCGGATATGACCGTAAGGTTTGGGAAAGCCTGAATTATTTCTACGAGGTCGATGCATGGCTTCCTCGCAATTACGTTCTGATCAACAGTGACGTCTGGAGTGGTGTCTCCGATGCCAACAAGAATGTCATCAAGGGATGTGCGGAACTGGCCGAATATGCCGGTACATGGCGCGCCAAGGAATATACCGGCTTTACACTTCAAGGATTGCGTGACGGCGGCATGACTGTCGGACCGGCAAGCGATACCATGAAAAATGAGCTCAAGGAAATCGGCGAGACAATGACTTCCGAGTGGCTTGAGGCTGCCGGTGACAAGGGCAAGGCCATAGTCGATAAATTCAATTCGATGAAATAAGAACTGTTTGTGGGCGGTCATGCAGATCGCCCACAACATGACTGGCGGCTGGGGTAGAAGACGGCGGCTGAAATCCAAGTTTTGCACGATAGCGGATTGTCGGGCTTCATTCCTGACATGTTGTGCGAGGAGGGAACAATGAATTCACTACGCCGCGGTCTCGATTTGCTTTACCTTTCATCAGGCGTCCTGGCAGCGCTTTGCCTGATTGCGATCCTGGTCTTGATCGTCGTTCAGATGGTGGCCCGCTGGACGGGCGAGGTTTTTCCTGGAGCACCGGATTATGCCGGTTATGCAATGGCTGCGGCCAGTTTTCTTGCCTTCGCCAATGCGCTTAACCGGGGGTCCCATATTCGTGTTGCAATCCTGATAAATGCGGTCGGGCCGAAAATGAGAAGACTGCTCAATATCTGGTGTTTCGCCATCGGCTCGGCAATCATGTGGTACTTCGTCTACTATGCGGGCCGTTTTGTCTACTGGTCCTGGAAGTTCAACGATATCAGCCAGGGTCAGGACAAGACCGCATTGTGGATCCCTCAATCTGTCATGCTGGTTGGTGCGATTATCATGGCCATCGCACTTACCGATCATCTTATTCACCTGCTGATCAGTGGTGATCACCGGATCAAGCGCGATATCGTCGATCAGAGCTTCGGAGAATAGGTCATGGAAGAATATTCGGTTATTATCCTGTTTCTGTTTGTGCTGTTCCTTTTGCTTGGAACCGGAGTTTGGGTCGGCTTGGCGCTTATGGGTGTCGCCTGGGTCGGGATGGAGCTTTTTACGACGCGGCCAGTTGGCGATGTCATGCTGACCACTATCTGGTCGGCATCGTCCTCATGGACGCTCACCGCACTCCCGTTATTTATCTGGATGGGTGAAATACTTTACCGAACCCGATTGTCCGAAGACATGTTCAAGGGGCTGGCACCCTGGATGGCAGGATTGCCCGGCGGTTTGGTCCATACCAATATTGTTGGCTGTACGGTCTTTGCAGCAGTATCGGGCTCGTCGGCCGCAACATTGACCACTGTCGGCAAGATGTCGATTCCCGAATTGAGGAAACGTGAATATCCAGAGCCGATGATCATCGGCACACTGGCAGGTGCTGCAACTCTTGGACTGATGATCCCTCCGTCACTTACCCTGATCGTTTACGGAGTGACGATTAATGAGAGTATCTCGAAGCTGTTTTTTGCCGGCATTCTGCCCGGTCTGGTACTTGCTGGCATGTTCATGGCCTATGTTGCCATTACCAGCAAGGTTTCAAGGAATTGGAATCCGGCCAAGGAACCACCGCTCAGTTTTTCGCAGCGGGTTGCAAATTCGAAATTCCTGATTCCTGTGTTCATCCTGATCGCGGTGGTGATCGGTTCCATGTATCTTGGCTACGCGACCGCAACGGAGGCTGCGGCATTCGGTGTAATTGGTGGATTGATATTGGCAGCCAGTCAGGGCTCCCTGAACTGGAGCACATTTGTTGAATCCTTGATGGGGGCGACGCGCACCAGCGCAATGATTGCCTTGATACTCGCCGGAGCTGCTTTCCTTTCACTGACAATGGGCTTTACCGGCCTGCCGCGTGGTCTGGCAGATCTGATCGCTCAACTGGAACTGACGCGGTTTGAACTGCTGATGGTGTTGCTGATCTTCTATATCGTGCTGGGCATGTTCCTGGACGGTATCTCCTCCGTCGTCCTGACCATGGCAGTTGTCGAGCCGATGGTCCGCGATGCAGGCATCGATCTGATCTGGTTCGGCATCTTCATTGTTGTTGTCGTGGAAATGGCACAGATTACGCCACCTATTGGCTTCAACCTGTTCGTGCTTCAGGGCATGACAGATCATGAGATGAGTTTTATTGCACGGGCGGCAATTCCGATGTTTCTGATCATGGTCTTGATGGTCTTCGTGTTGATAATGTTCCCCGAGATTGCAACCTGGCTGCCTGAGAACATCCGCAAGGGTCCGGGTGATTAGACCGTCTTGGATATTCTGGATGTAGCGGCGACCGGCTCTGTCTGGCTGATCGCCGCCATTTTTCTAGTTGTCTTCCTTGCAGCAATTGTGCAGGCGGGTCTCGGTATGGGGTTTGGTCTGCTGGCCGCTCCATTGCTGGCTCTGGTGAACCCCGAGCTTGTGCCTGCGCCGTCATTAATTCTGGGCTTTCTGACCGCCGCCTGGGGTGCGTGGCGGGAACGTGGAGGCATTGTCTGGAATGAAGTGGGAATTGGTGTAATCGGGCGTGCTGCCGGCGTCGGGATTGCGACATTCGTTCTGGCCAATATTGTTG
>JBPCWJ010000327.1:0-2903 GCA_051009635.1 Rhizobiaceae bacterium | reverse complement strand
GATTAAAGAGGCGAGCCATGACTTCACTTGCATCAAATTCTTTACCCAAATCTTTCCTCAGATAAGTAATCCAAACTCCCAAATCCCACGCATCCACCTGACTGACATCTGTTTTTGGTTTGAAACTGCGCCGGCCATAGAAACGGCACGTCGAACCAGTAACCGTAAGGGAATAGACTTGCGACGTTGCGTGTCGCTCAGCCATTGTTAAAAAGTCAGTCAAAGTCTCAAAAACTGTTTTGGTCTGAGAACTCTCCTGATGGAGAAAAGGAGCTTGAGTAATATCAAAGTGGCAACCCATCTCCCATCCAAGGAAAGGGTCGCAAACGAGCTCAGCGGACCTTGATACCATGTCATACATGGTCGGGGCGGGTACGACGGAAAGTTCTTCAAAGGCGCTGCGGGCAATATTAAACTAGTCAAGCACCTGTTTTGATGAAAACCCACGCCTATCGATTTCATCGAGTATTGGCGCAAGGAAGTTTAACCGAACTGTTGGTACCGAAGTTTTCATTCAGCATTTCATTCCAATTTCATATCGTAAAATATTCCGTGTTCGTTCGAAATATTGCAAATAAATTGGTCTTTAAACGACAATATTCGGTTTTCATGAGCTTAATTGATCATAAAATATCTGATTTGAAAGCTAAACTCTCCTTTCGGCAATGAGCCCTACGGCCTTCACCTTACCCAGCGAAGAAGCGTAAAGCCGGTTTGATTCAGAATGTGGCGCGCTCGCCGAAGCTTTGTTCACCAAGGGAGGTTACCAAAATGCTGCGTAGTCTGTTCTCCAGCGCGCTGATGGCGGCGATTTGTTTGATGTCATCTGCATATTCTTATGCACAAGATGAAAAGCCGCGCCAGGTTCTGTTCACGAACGTGCATGTGTTCAACGGGATTGACGAGAAGCGCATGGAAAATGCGAGTGTTCTCGTCGAAGGCAACCTGATCAAGAAGATTTCCGCCGAACCGATCAAGGCCGACGGCGCCTTCAAAGTCGATGGTGGCGGGCGGACGTTGATGCCGGGCCTGATTGATATGCATTCCCACCTTTGCATCCAGAATGGCATGCCCGCTTTCCGAGATGCCTACGATGCCATGACGGCGGGCGCCTGGACCGGCTATGCACTGAAAGAATATCTCGATCAGGGGTTTACGACTGCCCGCGATGCAGGCTGCAACATTCTTGGTGTGGCCAAGGCTGTGAATAATGGCGTTATTGCCGGTCCACGCGTTTTCCCGGCTGGCGGCTTTCTGAGCCAGACAGGTGGCCACGGAGACACCGGGTTCTTTTCCGACACGAAGTCCGACACAGATTCCCTTGAGCGTGCAGAGTTTGCGCACATTGCCGATGGGATACCCGAAGTTGTGAAAGCAGCCCGGCAGAACCTGCGCAGGGGTGCAACGCAAATCAAGATTATGGCCGGTGGCGGAGTGGCCAGTGAGTTTGATCCCCTCCACATGACCCAGTACAGCCTGGCGGAAATGAAAGCCATTGTCGGTGTCGCAGAAGATTACGGCACCTATGTCATGGCTCATGCCTATCACGACAGTTCTGTGAACCGGGCAATTGATGCCGGTATTCGTGTCATCGAGCACAACTTCCTGGTCTCTGAAAAAACCATTATGCGCATGAAAGAAGAAGGCGTTGCCCTTTCGGTGCAGGCGGTGATGTCGCTGCAGGCGTTTGGTAATCCTGAAAGCATCACGTTCTTCAGCCGCGACCAGAAGAACAAGGCTGCAGCGGTAAACAAAGGCGCCACACAGATGATGAAGTGGGCGGTGAAGCACGATCTTTTGATGGTCACCGGCGGCGACATGTTCGGCCCGGATTTGCCCCGCCAGGCAGACAATATCATCTGGTTCAATGACAAGATTGCCAACAGTCCTTTCCTTGCCCTGAAGACGGCCACATCGAATGCGGGAGAAGTTTTGTCCTGGAGTGGCGGCATGAACCCCTACAAGGACGGAACTATTGGCACTATTGTTGAAGGCGGTTATGCGGACATCATCCTCGTCAACGGCAATCCGCTGGAAGACATCAACGCCATTAAGCGGGACAAGGTGGATTTCGTTATGAAGGATGGCCTTGTCTACAAAAACTGGCTGCCCGACGAAGCCGCTCCCCAATTCCGCCCGCCGGGACCGAAGAAGGGCGAGTATGTGGGCAATAACTAATTCACGGAGGCCTTTGCAGGTCCGTGCAGATGAAAAGATCGGGAAAACTAATTAGAAATGCTCTGGCGGCGCTCACCGTCGCCAGCTTTTCGACTGCAACTTTTGCTCAAGATGAACGCGAACGGGTACCGCAGTTTGGAGGGCCTTCAAGTGTTGGCGGCACCCTCAACGATGATGTTGGTGATGGTCTCACCGATCCCATTTATCGCTCGGACGGTCTGCGCAATGTCATGCCTGACTGGTTTGCCTTCAAGGACATGCTTTCCGCCGAATATGGGCTTACCTTTTCCCTCGACTATCAGGCGCTGCGTCAAGCCGTTTCCTCAAGCCCAGGCAATGATCAAGCCGCAGGCGGCATTTTCCGTGCCTATGGTTCCTGGACTCTCTTAGGCCGCGATAGCGGTAACACAGGTACATTGGTCTTCAAGGTGGAAAACCGGCACCGACTTGCTTCCGAAGTCGCACCACAAAATCTGGGTTTTGAGGCTGGCGCACTCTCAATTACGGGGACCAGTTTCAGCGACATTGAGTGGGCGCTAACAAACCTGTACTGGCAGCAGCGCCTTGCCGATGATCGCATTTCTATTGTCCTTGGCCAGGTGGATGTGACGGACTATGTTGATGTTTATGGTTTGATCAATCCTGTGACGTCCTTTTCCAATCTATCCTTCCTCACTAGTCCCAGTATGGCTGTTCCGAACCAGGGTTTAGGAGCAACGGTAGGT
>JBPCWJ010000326.1:0-3389 GCA_051009635.1 Rhizobiaceae bacterium | reverse complement strand
GTTGGAAGGGATCATTCCTTGGCACGCAGTAAAATGGCAAAAGCGACCGAAAGAGGATGGTTCATCACATTTGAAGGTGGTGAAGGTTCAGGTAAATCCACACAAATTCAGCATCTGAAGAAGGTGCTGAAGAAGCAGGGGTTTGAAGTCCTGGTCACTCGCGAACCTGGCGGTTCGCCGGGTGGTGAAGCCGTGCGTCATGTGCTGCTGTCAGGCGCGGCGGAACCATTTGGTTCAGAGATGGAGGCAATACTCTTTTCAGCGGCGCGATCTGATCATGTTGAAACGATCATCAAACCTGCTCTCGAAAAGGGAGTTGTCGTTCTTTGTGACCGTTTCATTGATTCAACCAGGGTGTATCAGGGGGTTACTGGAGAAGTTGACATGGCATTTCTTGCCAAGTTGGAAGCAATTGCCTGTGAGGATTGCTGGCCGGATATTACGTTGATTTTGGATATCGACCCTACCGAGGGAATGCGCCGGGCAAAGAGCAGACGTTCTGCAGGAGAGGCCGCCGACAGGTTCGAGAAGGAGCCAATTAAATTGCAGCGCCGTCGCAGAATGGCTTTCCTTGATATTGCAAGAAAGGAGCCGGAACGGTGCATCGTAATTGATGCCGATGGCACGGAAAAATCCGTACGGCAGGCAATTGGTAACGCAGTCAAGAAACGTATGCGGGATAGCAAGCCGGGTCAGTTTCTTTCCAATCAACACAATACCACCAGATCGAAGGTTACTGCATCATGACGACGGAGTATCCTGGTATCAGGGCTTGGGACAATATTGAGGGTATTCCTGATCCTCTGGAAAACAGGTGCCTGATCAATCATGATGTAGTGCTCGATCGGTTGTGCGAGATTTTTTCGTCGGGAAAGATGCATCATGCCTGGCTCATCAGTGGGCCACGCGGGATTGGCAAGGCAACATTGGCCGCGCGATTTGCAGGGCACGTTTTGAGAAACCCTGACCCATTGAATGCGCCATCAACCTATGAAATGCCCAATTCCGACGATGGTGTCGAGAGCCGCGTTTCCCAGGGAGCTCATCCAAATCTGTTGTTGATGCGCAGGCCGTGGAATGAGCGTGATAAAAGATGGCGAAGCGATCTCACCGTCGATGAAATAAGGCGTACCGTCCCGTTTTTCGGAACATCTTCAGCCGAAGATGGGTGGCGAGTGGCGATTGTGGACACGGCAGATGACCTCAACAAGTCTTCAGCAAATGCATTGTTGAAAATTCTGGAAGAACCACCCGTTCGTACCTTGTTTTTGATTTTGGCTAATTCTCCAAGAAATTCACTGTCCACTATCCGGTCGAGGTGCCAGAAGATTTCCTTGCAACCGCTTGAACAGAATGCAGTGGTTGAAGCACTCAGGGGATTTGCCGAGTATTCGAACACCGATGAAAAGGAACTGCAGCAGGCGGCGGCTTTGGCAGGCGGTTCGGTTCGCAGGGCGATATTGATCCTGAAAGAAAATGGTGTCGAAATATTCGGTAAAATTTGCGAACTTGCGGATAGGTCATCCGCGCCGGATTGGACTGCAATACACAAGCTGGCCGGTGAATTGAGTCCTGCCAAGCAGAATGACCGCTACCGGTTGTTTCTGGACCTGACAGATGATTATTTTTTCCAGAGAATCAGACCGGATCAAAATTCAAATGCGATCCAACAGCAAACTGGTATCGTAGGCAGCATTTCGGAGCTTGCCGGATGGGCAGATGTGTGGGAAAAGACGCGCCGTTCAGCAAAGCAGGCCGATGACTATAATCTCGATCGGAAGCAGGTGATTTTGAACCTGTTTACCGCGATCCATGAAATGGCCTGACGTCGAAGAAACATTTTTGACAATAAAGGTGAGACTGTCAGCCGCCATGAGCCAAGACAAGCAATATTATCTGACTACGGCCATATCCTATCCGAATGGTGAGCCCCATATCGGACATGCCTATGAGTTAATCGCTACCGATGCTCTTGCACGGTTCAAGAGATTGGACGGTTATGATGTGTATTTCGTGACCGGTACAGATGAGCATGGTCAAAAAATGTTGCAGACGGCTCGCGATGAAGGTCTGTCGCCGCGTGAGCTTGCAGACCGGAATTCCGCCCGCTTTTTGGAAATGGCGAAAGCGTTGAATGCTTCCCAGGATGATTTTATCCGTACCACTGAAGACCGGCACCATGCTGCCAGCCAGGAGTTATGGCGACGTATGGACGCCAATGGCGATATCTACAAGGACAGCTATTCTGGCTGGTATTCGGTACGGGAAGAAGCCTATTACGACGAAAAGGAAACCGAACTTCGTGATGATGGGGTTCGTTATGGTCCGCAAGGTTCACCTGTGGAATGGGTGGAGGAAGAAAGCTATTTCTTTCGCCTTTCCGACTATCAGGACAAGCTACTGGAGCTGTATGAATCCAACCCGGACTTCATCGGTCCTGAGACCCGGCGGAATGAGGTTGTCAGCTTTGTGAAATCCGGTCTACGTGATCTTTCAATTTCGCGGACTACCTTTGACTGGGGCATTCCGGTGCCGGGCGATGAAAAACACGTCATGTATGTCTGGGTCGATGCATTGACCAATTACGTGACAGCGACCGGATGGCCGGGGGAGGGGCCAAATACCAAATATTGGCCTGCTGATCTGCATGTTATCGGCAAGGATATTGTTCGCTTTCACGCGATCTACTGGCCGGCTTTCCTGATGTCGGCGGGGCTTGATCTGCCGAAACGCGTATACGGACATGGATTTCTGTTTAACCGCGGTGAAAAGATGTCGAAATCCGTCGGCAATGTCGTCGATCCATTCTCCATGGCTGAGACCTATGGCGTTGACCAGATGCGTTTCTTCTTTCTTCGAGAAGTTCCGTTTGGCAATGACGGGAATTATAGCCATGACGCGATTGTTGCCCGCATCAATGCAGATCTTGCAAATGATATCGGAAACCTAGCGCAGCGATCATTGTCGATGATTGCGAAGAATTGCGAGGGCAGGGTGCCTGCCCCGGGTGAGTTCAGTTCCGCTGACAAGACTCTGCTGGATGCGGCATATGGCCTGACTGAAGAAATAAGACCTGATATTGATCGCCAGCAAATTCACAAGGCGCTCGACGCAATCTGGCGCGTTGTTGCCGACGCCAACCGGTATTTCGCTGCACAGGAACCCTGGGCGCTCAAGAAGACCGATCCAGAGCGGATGAATACGGTACTTTATGTTACCGCCGAGACGATCCGTGTATTGGCCACGCTTTCCCAGTTTGTAATGCCGGAAAGTGCAGCAAAACTGCTTGATCTCCTTTCTGTGGATCAGGAGGCAAGAAGTTTTGACAAACTCAATGCAGATCACAGCCTTGCTGCCGGAACGGAATTGCCAAAGCCACAGGGCGTATT
>JBPCWJ010000325.1:0-10643 GCA_051009635.1 Rhizobiaceae bacterium | reverse complement strand
ATTCTCAAATGTCGGTTCGCCTTTGAACGTCAATATGTTCTCGATCGCGGAAGCAATCTTTCGAATTGTTTTTTGACTCTGTTCAGGTAATGCATTGATATCTATCCCGGCTTCAGAAAGCGCCCGATCCAACGCAGAAAACCCGAAAGATTTGCTGTCCGACTTACTATTTCCGGCAGGATTTGTTTGGAAATTTAAGGCGGGGAGCGCTTCTTTTGAAATTTTTGGGTTTGCGTTGCCGAGTATAGCTGTTGACGCCTCTCTCAGTGATATAGACACCGTATCAACTCCATTGCATGGTTCATTAGTAAATTGTTCGAGCCGAAACTACCTGTATTGCAACACAGCAGAACTACATATTGGCATCCAAGTATATATGTATTTTTTACCTATATACGCACCCAGACAGCAACATAAAACACGTACACCCATCGCAATAATACAAAGATTGTTGCAAGAGCAGGTGCAGACCAACAGTGCCTCGGGAGCTGTAAAGTTTGTGGCGGGGTGGCTCGTCCCATCCGACATAGTCACGCTTGTCTTAGTAAATTATTCCGATATGGCAATACCGTGCATATACTTACCAATACCGACCCGGCAGCATCTCGGAATAAGATTTTTGATCAGTGCTGCGACCGTTCAGGATTGTTGGGAACATGGGTAGTGGTAGGTATATTCCCCGCCGGTCTCTGAGTGCCCTGTCCTCACACCCGCTTGAGCGTAGCCAGCCAGATGCCTCCACCGATCAGGAACATGCCCGACATTTTCTCGACCAGGCGAACCCGTGAGCGGGTCAACATGTCTCCTGCCTTGGAAGCTGCCAGCGCATAAAGGCTGTCAAAAATCGTGGCGACCAGCATAAATATCAATCCTAAGACCATGGCCTGCCAAAAGGCATTTTGTTGTGGGTCGACAAATTGCGGAATGAACGCGCCATAAAACAATAGCGCCTTGGGATTTGACCAGATCACCAGGAAACCTTGCCAGAAATAGCCGGACCGAGGTTTCTTCTGCCTGGAAACAGAACCTATATCGCCATCCGAGCGGAGCAGGGAAATACCCAGCCAAACCAGATAGGCTGCACCTGCGAGTTTCAGCCAGAAGAAGGCATGCGCCATCACGGAAATGACCGTCTCCAAACCCAGCGCCACGATCAGCAGCATGATCAGAAGACCGGCCTGGGTTCCGGCTACATTCATCAATCCCGCGCGATAGCCGTCACGAAGAGAATTCGCGACAATTACGGTTACGGTGGGTCCGGGGACTATCACAATCAAAAAAGATGCAAGCGCAAACCCTGCAATCAGGGAAAGACTCATGGGGTTTCTTCCTGATCAGGTGGATCGTTTTGTTCACTCGTGGGTAGTTCTGCTGAAGTATTTCCATCTTCACCCGAGGCAGCTATCTCCTGTGCCTCGTCTTGAGCTGAACCATCAGCATCCTCTTCATCCTCCTCATCATCTTCGTCGGGTTCGCCCAGATGTTCCACAGATACAACACGCTCATCTTGTGCCGTGTTGAAAACCGTTACACCCTGTGTGGAGCGTCCGGCGATACGGATTCCGGAGATTGGGCAACGGATCAATTGACCGCCATCAGAAACCAACATGATCTCGTCTGCCGTTTCCACCGGGAAGGATGCTATCAGCGGGCCGTTGCGTTTGTTGACGACCATGGCTGCAATACCCTTGCCGCCCCTGCCGGAAACGCGATACTCGTGACTGGATGACCGCTTCCCGTAACCGTTTTCGGATATGGTGAGTATGAATTCCTCAATCTCCGCCATCTGCGCGATGCGATCTTCTGTCAAGTCCACATCTTCCATAGCACCGTTTTCATCTGAATCAGTCTGTTCGGAACCTTCCTGACCCTGCTCATCCTCCTCACCGCGCATGGCCCGGGAATATTTGAGATAGGCGTTGCGTTCGTCGGGCGTCGCATCGGAGTGATTAAGAATGCACATGGAGATCAGGTGATCGCCTGACGCCAGGTTGATACCCCTGACACCAATTGAATTGCGCCCGGCAAATACCCGTACGTCGGTCGCCCGGAAACGGATGCATTGCCCCTTGGCAGTAGTCAGCAATACGTCTTGATCTTCAGAACAGGTTTCCACGCCGACTATGCCATCCTCGTCGGAATCGAATTTCATCGCGATCTTGCCATTGCGGTTAACCTGAATGAAATCCGACAACTTGTTCCGGCGGACTGTGCCATTTCGCGTAGCAAACATCACATCAAGCCCAGCCCAGCTTTCTTCGTCCTCTGGAAGCGGCATGATCGAGGTGATCCGTTCGTCAGCCTCAAGCGGCAGAATGTTTCGCAGGAATTTCCCGCGGGATTGCGGCGTGCCGATTGGCAGGCGCCACACCTTCAGCTTGTAAACAATACCGCGTGAGGAGAAAAACAGGATCGGGGTATGGGTGTTGGCCACAATCAGGCGTGTGACAAAATCCTCGTCACGCGTCGACATGCCAGAACGGCCTTTGCCGCCCCTCCTCTGTGCACGATAAGTGTCGAGCGAAACCCGCTTAATGTAGCCGGTGTGACTGACCGTGACCACCATGTCTTCGCGGGCAATCAGGTCCTCGTCTTCCATCTCGAAACCGCCATCAACGATTTCAGTCCGGCGCGGCGTACCATATTCATCACGGACTGCAATAAGTTCCGTCTTGATGATTTCGCGCACGCGTACACGCGATGACAGGATATCCAGATAGTCCTTTATCTCATCGCCAAGCCGGTGCAATTCGTCTGAAATCTCGTCGCGGCCAAGGGCTGTCAGACGCTGCAGGCGAAGGTCAAGAATTGCCCTGGCTTGCTCTTCCGAGAGATTGTAGGTGCCGTCTTCATTGAGCCTGTGCTTGGGGTCGTCAATCAGTTCAACAAGCGGGGCGACGTCCTTGGCAGGCCAATTGCGTTCCATAAGACCAGCTCGTGCAGTTGCCGGATCCGGCGCGTTGCGGATCATATGGATGACATCATCAATATTGGCGACAGCAATTGCCAGGCCAACCAGCACATGGGCACGAACCCTGGCCTTGTTCAACAGGAATTTTGTGCGCCTGGTAACAACTTCCTCACGGAAGACAATGAATGCCCTGAGCAGATCCAGCAGGTTCAACTGTTCAGGCTTGCCGCCATTCAGCGCAACCATGTTGCATCCGAATGAGGATTGCAGAGGCGTGTAACGATAGAGCTGGTTCAGCACCACATCGGCCACAGCATCACGGCGTAGTTCGACAACAACCCTGTAACCCTGGCGATCGGATTCATCACGGATATCTGAAATACCCTCGATCCGTTTATCACGGACAAGTTCAGCGATCTTCTCGATCATCGAGGCCTTGTTCACCTGATAGGGAACTTCGGTGACGATTATCGCCTCGCGTTCGCCACGGACATTCTCCGTATGAACCTTGCCGCGCATTATGACCGATCCACGACCACTTTCATAAGCAGAGCGAATTCCGGAGCGGCCTAGAATAATGCCGCCTGTCGGGAAGTCGGGCCCGGGAACGATCTCCATCAATGAGGAAAGCGCGATTGCCGGATCATCGATCAGGGCAATCGTACCGTCGATAACTTCCTGTAGGTTATGCGGCGGAATATTGGTCGCCATACCAACCGCAATGCCACCTGCCCCGTTGACCAACAGATTTGGAAAACGTGCAGGCAATACACGGGGCTCGCGCTCGGAATTATCGTAGTTGTCCTGAAAGTCGACCGTATCCTTGTCGATATCCTCGAGCAATTCATGGGCAGGTTTCGCCAGACGTGATTCCGTATAGCGCATGGCCGCCGGCGGATCACCGTCGATTGACCCGAAATTGCCCTGACCATCAATCAGCGGAACGCGAAGGGAAAAACCCTGCGCCATGCGCACCAATGCATCATAGACTGCGCTGTCACCATGTGGGTGATACTTACCGATAACGTCACCGACTATGCGGGCAGATTTGCGGTACTGCTTGTTCCAGTCAAAGCCGCTTTCGTGCATGGAATACAGTATGCGGCGGTGAACAGGTTTGAGCCCGTCACGCACATCCGGCAAGGCTCGGCTGACGATCACGCTCATGGCGTAATCGAGATATGAGCGGCTCATTTCGTCGATTATCGAAATGGGATTTGTGGAGGATGGTCCGTCGCCGCCTGACTGGCCTGGAGGTTTGGTTTGGTCCGACAAGAATAATGTCCAATAATTTCAATGAATCAACTGTGACAGTTATAAACCATTCCCCTTTCCAAGCCAAATTTCCGGTCATTATTTTGGGTTATTTTATACAATATTTTCAATGACTTACGCCGGTGTTTAAATTACTTTTGCGGTAAAGCACCCCAAACGTGGTTTTGTGATGATTTCGGCGAGAAATTCAGCAATTTCAGGCTTGAAAAAACCACCTGTGGAGCGTTGTGATTCGTCAGTCAGGTGAGCATGACTGCGCCTGAATCTCGAACACATTTAGCGGCTTGCCTTCATGCTATTTAGTTCATTGGCGACAGATTCCGCCAATTCCGGATCAAGAAGTCCCACGCGAATGCAGGAGATGGCGCGTTGTCTGGCAGTCGGAGCTCCTGCTGACGGTTTGATATTTAGCAACAGAGCTGGACCGTCTGTCTCTGCATGGCGAAAATTGCCCCATCCAAGCACTTTCGTTCCCAGGCGTTGCCTGATTTCCCAGAACCGAATTCCTTCCTGATCGGCAACAGTCAGCGCGATTTTAGATTCTGACTTTCCTACTAAATCAACTAACCACACGCAGGGAAGACAGAACGCTGCCCATAACAATAGTAACCCAAGAATGCCAAGATCTTGATGTTTGGAGATTTCCCCTGCCAAAACCAAAGTCATAAATCCAATTATCAGATTGCAGGTCAGGGCACTCATCACCGATTCCGGTTTCGTGAGCTTCAGACTGTGATTGTGAAGAATTAACTTCGTCCACTTTCTTTCAGCGCTTGTAGATATGCCAAGCATTTTGTTTCCTTGCTGGTCACCAGAATGTATGTGAATAGGTTAAGTAGCGCCAAACCGTTTAAAGAACTCTATATGCCCAGCTATGACGCCATTCTGAATGCCTTCGTCACCTTGATGGTGACCATAGACCCTCCGGGGCTTGCGCCAATCTTTCTGGCACTCACAGCAGGCATGAACCGTGCGCAAAGGTACTCGGTTGCTTTACGCTCATGTATTCTAAGCCTGGGTGTGCTGGTGGCTTTCAGCCTGTTTGGTGCAGTTATTCTCGACACGCTGGGCATTACAATCGATGCATTCCGGGTCGCGGGCGGCTTACTGCTATTTTATATCGCCTTCGAGATGATATTCGAGAAGCGGCAGGAACGGCAGGAAAAGACTTCCGTTGCCGCCATAACGAAAGATCATATAGCCAATATTGCTGTCTTTCCGCTTGCAGTACCACTTATTGCCGGGCCCGGCGCCATATCAGCAACAATCCTGCTTTCCTCACAAATGGGAGGCGATGCCACGGGTAAAGTGGTGCTGACGGCTATTCTTGTGCTCTCGGTTGGTATTGTTCTGATCGCCTTTGCCGCTGCCGAGCGTGTGGACAAGTATCTTGGTGTGACCGGGCGGAATATCCTTACCCGACTGCTCGGCGTGCTTCTGGCTGCTTTGTCCGTGCAATTCGTGGCAGATGGCGCCAAAGCGCTGTTTGGTTGACTACAAATAATGCAGGCAATTAACGGCCAGGCAGCTCTATCGATTTCTCCACGCCGCTAAAGCCATGCTGGCTGTCGCCTGCCCGAATGATGACTTCGGTAATTCCGTCAGGAATAACGATACCGGACTGGGAGCGGGTAAAGGGTTGTTCGTTTTCATGCGGGTGCAGCAATACGCGTTCGCCGAATACCGTGCCGTCTGCGCCCACCACCTGCCAGCTATTGGCGTAATGATCCCAGCCTTCATCATCATGTTTCACGGTGACTGAGAAATCATACTTGCCGTCGGAACTTTGTGTGACCCTGACGGAAATCACATCAGCGCCACCCGCAAACGCTGGCAGGGCCGCCGTAAACGAAAGAACAGAGACCATTGAAGCCCATTTGAAGAATTTCATATCAGTTTCCAATCCTGACAATGCAGTCGAATAAATTCGACAGGCAATCTTGATCGATGATGCCAGCCGGGGCACAACTCGAAGTCTGAACATAACCAATTTCGAGGCAATATGGCGACCGGTTCCAAAAAAGTGATCTATGCAGCGTTGATAGGTAACGGGCTGATCGCTGTCACAAAATTCTTCGCAGCCAGCGTTACCGGATCATCGG
Organism: Rhizobiaceae bacterium; assembly: GCA_051009635.1. Classification (GTDB taxonomy): domain Bacteria; phylum Pseudomonadota; class Alphaproteobacteria; order Rhizobiales; family Rhizobiaceae; genus BOKV01. The sequence continues at coordinate 4,355 of JBPCWJ010000325.1, read as the reverse complement.
CAATGCTTTCGGAGGGAATTCATTCCACTGTCGATACGGGCAATCAGGGCCTTTTATTATACGGGCTGTGGAAAGCCAAAAAGCCGGCCGATGAAACCCACCCGTTTGGTTATGGCGCGGAACTGTATTTCTGGGCGTTCGTAGTCGCCATCCTGATCTTCGCCATCGGTTCGGGAATATCCATCTATGAGGGTATTCACAAGGTGATGAACCCCCATGTGATCAGTGATCCGACCATAAACTATATCGTGCTTGGTCTGGCCATGGCCTTTGAGGGCGTCGCCTGGTGGATTGCCTTCAAGGAGTTTGCCACGACAAAGGGAAAACGTGGTTGGCTGCAGGCAGTACAGGAATCCAAGGATCCCAGTGTATTCACCGTTCTGTTCGAGGATAGTGCCGCGATGGCGGGGCTGATCGTTGCCTTTGTGGGTATTTACTGCGCGCAGGCATTTAACATCCCTGAGCTGGACGGTGTGGCCTCCATTTTGATTGGCGTGCTTCTAGCGATTACCGCAGCAGTGCTGGCCTATGAAACAAAAGGGCTGCTGATCGGCGAAGCTGCCGCACCGGAAGTGGTCGAGGTAATCAGCAATATTGTCAAAGCCACGCCTGTTGTGGATCGGCTTAATGAAATCCGGACCCTGCATCGTGGGCCTAATGATGTGTTGCTGGCTTTATCGCTGGATTTCGAGAACAATCTGACTGCCGGAAAGGTGGAGGATGCAATCCACGATCTTGAGACCGTCATCAAGCAGAGGTTTCCGGTCGTCAAAAGGCTGTTTATCGAGGTGCAGAGTTCGGAAGACCATCTCGATGAAGTTCGCAAAGCAGATGAAGCAAGGCGTAAAGAAATTTAGATACAAGCTTATATCAAAGACAATTTCGTCTGTACCAGCGCCAAAATCTTCTATTGCGCCATGGATTAGGGTGGGAATGCGGTGAACATACCCTATGAGCTTGGGCCGATTCTGCATCCAGCAATACGATAGTTGCCGGCGCAACATAGGCACTGAACTTTCCCATTGACGTCAGGACTTTGCGACGGTCGCTGTCAACTTCGCCCTTTGCAACTTCATCGTTGCTGGATTCTGGAATGCCCGGCCGATCAACCATGAATTACCCACTTGCCCAAATACATATCTGCCAAGATCTGTTCCCAAGCTCAAGCAGTTGTAGTCACTTCCGGTGAAGAGACCGAAATCTTATAGTTTTCGAAATAATGAACCGTTAATAAGTGACGGTAATTTGGAGCTAGAACTCTATGTTGCGATGTTTGCCAGATCACCCTTTTTGATAAAGGACTACCGTTTCCGCTCGTACACCGTCAAACTTCATCGCATCTGCACCAGCCTGGCTGTTTAGAACTGCTTCGAACGCAGCCAGATCGCTGATGTCCATGATCAATGCAACGCGGTTTGGGTCGCTTGGGTGAACAAAAGTCTCAATATTTGTTGCGATCCCCGCAAACACTTCTTCGCGCTTTGGCGATGCAAGCCAATGAGCGACATCATCCACTTCGTGGGTAGCAACGATTCTCGGCATGGAACTTCCTCCCTTGGTCAGTAACGATCTCCGGGGGGAAGGTTCTCACGCGCTGATGGGTCAGGCAAGAAGTTTAAATCGAGGTTGTCGTTATCAAAACGGGATTTCGTCGTCGATATCACCCGCCGGGGCGCCACCTGTTTGCGGACCCGACTGACCAAAATCAGAACCGCCTGATTGTCCTGCCTGCGGGCGGGAATAGTCGGAACCTCCGCTATCGCCACGGCCATCGAGCATGGTCAGTGTCGAGTTGAAGCCCTGAAGAACGACTTCGGTCGAATAGCGGTCAGCACCTGATTGATCCTGCCATTTGCGGGTTTGCAACTGGCCTTCCAGATAGACCTTGGAACCCTTTTTCAGGTAATTTTCTGCTACCTTGCATAGTCCTTCATTGAAAATGACGACCCTGTGCCATTCAGTCTTCTCGCGTCTTTCTCCGGTATTCTTGTCACGCCAACTATCAGATGTAGCGACAGACAGATTGGCAATTGGCCTGCCGTCCTGAGTCCGTCTGATTTCCGGGTCGGCACCCAGATTTCCGACCAGAATTACCTTGTTAACGCTGCCTGCCATAATATTCTCCTGATTGGGCTGGGCAAAAATTCAGCCCCGCCACCGCAAATTTTGGGGCATAATGCCCTATCCACCTTGTAATCGCACTATCGGCCTTTAACTATCCACACTATGATTGCCGTGGTTGCTTTGCGGCTGATTTGTTCTTATTATGTTCCAGTCTTTGCACACATGCAATAGCTTGATGCTGCAGGGCTGGATTTCAGGTTTGCAAGCCGGATTGTGCGAACCGTGTACCGGATGGTTGAGATGTCGGAAACCAAACATATTTCAGTTCGTGGTGCGCGGGAGCACAATCTCAAGGACGTTGACCTTGATCTGCCTCGCGACCAGTTGATTGTCATTACCGGCCTATCCGGTTCCGGCAAGTCATCGCTCGCTTTTGATACAATCTATGCTGAAGGCCAGCGGCGTTATGTGGAGAGCCTGTCAGCCTATGCGCGCCAGTTCCTGGAAATGATGCAGAAACCGGATGTCGACCAGATTGACGGGCTGTCACCGGCTATTTCGATTGAACAAAAAACCACAAGCCGCAATCCCAGATCGACTGTCGGTACCGTTACAGAGATTTACGACTATATGCGCCTGCTGTTTGCGCGGGCCGGCATTCCATATTCACCCGCAACTGGTCTTCCGATTGAAAGCCAGACGGTCAGTCAAATGGTTGACCGGATCATGGATTTGGAAGAAGGCACGCGGCTCTATTTGCTGGCACCAATCGTGCGCGGCCGAAAGGGCGAATATCGCAAGGAAATTGCCGAACTGATGAAAAAGGGCTTTCAGCGGCTCAAGATCGACGGCGAATTTTACGAGATTGCGGATGCTCCAGCACTCGACAAGAAGTTCAAGCACGATATCGATGTTGTGGTAGATCGAATTGTCGTGCGGGACGATATTGCCGCCAGGCTTGCCGATTCTCTGGAAACCTGTCTGAAACTGGCCGAAGGTCTGGCAGTAGCCGAATATGCCGACAGGCCCCTGCCCGCTTCCGAGACCAGCAGCGAAGCTGTCAACAAATCCAAAAACGAAACGCATGAAAGGATTGTGTTTTCAGAAAAGTTTGCCTGCCCGGTTTCAGGATTTACAATTCCCGAGATTGAGCCGAGGCTGTTTTCATTCAACAATCCCTTCGGCGCCTGCCCCACCTGTGATGGGTTGGGGGTCAAAAAGGCAATCGATCCCGAACTGGTGATCCCCGATTCTACGCTGACCCTGCGCGGCGGAGCGATTGCGCCCTGGTCAAAGTCAACAAACCCATCCCCTTATTATGCTCAAACGCTGGAAGCGCTGGGCAAGGTGTTTGATTTCAAGCTGACAAGTAGCTGGAATGAACTTGACGATGAAGCGAAGAATGCGGTGCTTTACGGGACCGGCAAGCAACAGATTGATTTCGTCTATGACGACGGAATGCGCACCTACAAAACCCGCAAAACATTTGAGGGTGTAATTGGTAATCTTGAGCGCAGGTGGCGCGAGACTGAATCGAGCTGGATGCGCGAGGAAATCGAAAAATACATGTCTGCGAGCCCCTGCACCGCCTGTGACGGGCACAGGCTGAAGCCGGAAGCGTTGGCGGTGAAAATTGCCGGACGACATATTTCGGAAGTGACAAAATTATCAATCCGTGCGGCGCGGGATTGGTTTGAGGCTCTTCCGGAACTTCTATCTGACAAACAAAATGAAATCGCCGCCAGAGTGCTTAAGGAAATTCGCGAGCGTCTTCGTTTTCTGAATGATGTTGGACTTGAATATCTGACGCTTTCCCGGAATTCCGGCACGCTATCAGGTGGCGAAAGCCAACGGATTCGTCTGGCCTCGCAAATCGGGTCAGGTCTGACGGGAGTTCTCTATGTTCTTGATGAGCCGTCAATTGGCCTGCACCAGCGAGACAATTCTAGATTGCTGGACACGCTGCGGCACCTGCGTGATCTGGGAAACACTGTCATTGTTGTCGAGCATGATGAGGATGCCATACGCTCGGCAGATCATCTGGTTGATATCGGTCCGGCTGCCGGCATTCATGGCGGACAAATCGTGGCAGAAGGCAAGCCCCACGATGTAATGGCCAATCCAGCGTCCCTGACTGGTAAATATCTGACCGGCGAATTGGAGATTTCGGCACCGGAATCCAGACGAACACCCAAAAAAGGGCGGAAAATCAAGATTACCGGTGCCCGTGGCAATAATCTGCAGGATGTAACGGCAGAAATTCCGCTGGGATTATTTACCTGCGTGACGGG